>JAPLKI010000006.1 GCA_026388155.1 Elusimicrobiota bacterium | reverse complement strand
CCCGCAGCCCGCAGCCCGCAGCCCGCAGCCCGCAGCCCGCAGCCCGCAGCCCGCAGCCCGCAGCCCGCAGCCCGCAGCCCGCAGCCCGCAGCCCACTAAGCCTCCAATAAACCGCAGTAAAAACTTTAAAAGAAATTCCGGGGCAGCAACGCCTTCGGCTGTTCTCACACGTCCCTGCCATTCAAACTTCACTAATCAACCGAAAGCAACGAGGTTGAAGGCGGGTTCACACCCATGAAACCAATCATCCGCATAGCGATAACAGTGCTTTTAGTTGCAACCATTTTGGGTATTGGAATTATCAGCCGTCGCAGACACAATGATAAAACTAAAGATGAAGCTGCCGAAATGATTACGGGCACGGTTATGGATGGCGGCAATAAAATTGAAGCCGGGGTCCTGATATTCGCGAGTACCGGAACCATAACAGATCCGCCGCCCGTTCTCTACGCCAAAGCACCACCGGATTCAACCCTATACACGACTGTAAGCGGCACGGACGGTAAATACAGCCTGGAGGTGCGCGCAAGCAGGTCTTCTTATAATATGCGCGCTTTTTACTCGGTACCGAATTCCAACAACCAGACTTTTACCACTACCAGTAAAACCAAGTCGGGAATAATAGTCAACAAAGGTTCCAAAGTATCGGATCAGAATTTCGCATGGCCATGAATCTTAACCGCCGCTCCAATCATCTTCCCATCGCCCACAAAAAACCCGGCGTAACCACACTATGCACTTCTGAGCCGAATGGGCATATCTTCGGGCAGGCGCGTTGCGGGGTTACGCTGGTGGAATTAATGATGGCGCTGGCGCTAATGACTATCGGCATTGTAGGCCTGATGGGGTCCTTTAAGTACATACAGCAAGCTATTCAGTCCTCAAAAAACCGCACACTCGCTTCAAACCTGGCGCAGGAAAAAATGCAGATATTGAAGCAGAAAAATTATTATCAGGTATTGGTCACCTCGGACCCGGCCCATAACACCACGGATTTCGCTCCGGAATCCATAGACTACGACACCGGCTATTTCCCGCCGGAAGATATAACCGCAGCCGGCGTTACTTATAGGCGTTACACTTTAATTCAGGTGGCACGGGATGACTCAGGGACAATGGTTACGCTCAGTCCTTCCACTCCGGATACCGGCCTGAGGCTTATAACCGTGACGGTTGTCTGGAGCCAGGGCGGGGCCAAGAAGAAACAGCGGGCAAGAAGTCTGCTGGCCAATCCCAATACGGTTATGGCCAACGCGGTATTCAACGGCCTAGTTAGAAATTCGGTGACGCTGGCCCCTATATCAGGGGCGCTTCTTAACGCTGCCGAAAACATGGGCTGGCGGGACACCACCAACGCTTCCGGCATATATTCCATAAACCTGTCTCCCGGCAACTTCACGCTTGTCGCTTCAGCCCCCGGTTATTATACTGAGTTCCGCACCGTGTCCATTGCCGCCAATGCCACTCAAACACAGGATTTTAACCTGGCGAAAATAGCCACCGGCACGGTTACAGGAACAGCCTGGGTCAACCCCAACCTGCTCATCAGCCAGGTTGTGGTAGAAACCAACACCTGGGTTAGTGCCGCGCTGGGAAACAGGAATGTGGAATACATAGAACTTTTCAACCCCACGCCCGGCCCGATTGATATCGGTGTGACCGGAGATCCGGAGATCCGCATTGATTATGACTGCGAGCCGGCCGGACAGGACCGCGCCCACACCGCCTTTAACTTTATGTTCGTGAGTACCTATGTGGCCCCGGGCCACTATTATCTGCTGGCCAGCGCAATGACATTCATGATCAACGGTTCCATGATTAACGCCGACGCCTGTTTCGGCTCGGCCGCCGGTTGTAACACCGCGCCGACATTTCCTGATTATCTTGATAATAACCGGGCAGGCGACATACAACTAAGTCGTTATTCGGACAATGCGGTTTACGACATCGTCGGCTGGAAGGACTCGGAAGCCGGCTCGGACATGCCGGACTATTGGGAGGGAACCCCGATCCCAAACAAGGCCGGCTCTGATGGGATGGAGGAAGGCAACCAGATCGTGCGTACCTCAAGCCCCTCTTTCCCAAGCGGCATCTATGGAAAAGCTTATGATTCCGGCAACAACAGCGCCGATTTCATCTATCCCTCCGCAACCTTCACCGGCATCTCATACCCTCCCAGAAACAGCCTTGCCGCGTCACAAACACTCATAGCCGGCACTCCCGCGGCCGGGGCCGTGGTAACGGCCTCAGACGGCCTGTCGGCCTCAACCGTGGCCTGGCTGAGCGGAACGCCGCCCAGCGCCGTTTTTACCCTGGTGGATGTGGCAACCGGCACCTGGACGGCTATAATTTCAAGCGGCAACTTCACACTTGAAAACGATACCGTTACCATAGCCGCGTCCGGCTCCGTGTATAATTTCCCAAGCTCCACCACATTTTTAAATCAAAGTGCCACGCAGGGTTTAATTACCGGCCGGGTTCTTAATGTGTTTGGCCTGCCTATATCGGCGCCATCGGCTATCGTTTTAAGCCCCGGAGCTGCCGGAAGCGATGCAATAGCTGATACTTCCTACGGCAGGTATACTTTACGTGTCAGCTCGGGTTTGGTAGACGTTACGGCAAATCCCGCTAATACCAACCCGAGCTATGTTTCTATTTCCTCTTTGACCATACCCGTGGAATTTGGCGAAGTCCATTCCGGTGTGGATTTTATGCTTTGTCAGGGCGCTCGGATAAGCGGCTTTGTCACAAGGGATGGGATTAACGCCTTGCCCGGCGTGGCAATGGTAATTCTTGACTCAAACGATTCTTCCCGCGACGTGCAGATTACCGGCCCTGACGGGCGGTTTACCACTATAAGCGTCTCTACCGGTGTCTATACCGTTGAGCCGGCTCTTAGCTCGTATGAGCTGTCTGCCCCAAGCAGCGCTACTGTAAGCCTTGTTACTGCCGGTTCCACCCTATTCTCTACCACCTTTACGGTAAGCGGCGCTATGGGCGCCATAAGCGGCTCTGTCACCTCCGGTGGCCAGCCTATAAAAAGCGGAGCGCTTATTGTGGTCACTACCGCAACTCTTACAGGCACGCCGCCGGCCCCGCCTATTTTAAATTACGCCACGAGCACAGGCGGCACAAAGTATTATATTGTTTCCAGCCTGGAAACCGGCGTTTATACGGCTGAGGCACCCCAGGGCATATACCGTGTTTACGCTTATTACTCCACGCCTTCCGGAGCCACGGCCACAATACTCTCGTCAGCTACCGCTAATATAAATGTTATCGCCGGGCAGACCACCACGGGGGTGAACTTTTCATGGTAGCTTTTAGCCGCCGGGGCGTAACGCTGACGGAAATGATGATTGTCGTGGCTATTGTGTCCGCGGTGTTCGCCATTGCTGCGCCCATGTTTCTCCAGATCAACCGCACATTTATAATGAACCGCACGAGGATTGAACTACAGCAGGAGGCCCGGGCGGTTATGTATGTGGTAACGCGCACTCTGCGCCAAGCACAGTCCGACACTATTTCTATAGACCGCGTCAATACCAGCCAGCCGTTTTATTCAAAAATAACATTCACCAAGCAGCAGGGAACAACGCTGGTTTTTCAGCAGGAAGGAGTTTATCTATACCAGGTGTTCGGCACGGGCAAACGGGCGCTCAGTAAAAATCTTAAATATCTGGAGTTTAGTCTTACGCGCTCCGACGATATGGGTATAATTTCAGTTTCCCTTACCCTTGAGAAAAACATGTTTGAAGGCCGGAAAAAAGCGTTTCATATGGCGTCTGAAAAAGTGCGCGTGATGAACTAGAAAGGTTGAAACCATGAAAAACAGAAAGGGGTTTTTATTGCCGACGGTGATATTGATGTTCGCGTTACTGATGATTATGGTGCCACTGATGGTTAAATGGGTACAGGACGATACCAAGCTTTCCGTGAAAGACCAGAACGCCAGCGCCGCCTTCAACCTGGCTGAGGCGGCCGTGGACCGCGCCTACTGGAAGGTTAAGAGTTCTACGGCCACTTTCGTAACCATAAGGGATGGCGGCTCCCTTACCGGTTACAGGTTCGATACGACATATGCGGATGTTCCCGGTGGAACTTACCGCGTCTCTGTAACTTCCGGCCCCCTTGACGACCAGATAACGATACTTGGCGAAGGCCGGAATTCAGGCCGTGGCGAAGTGCGGGCGATAAAGGCTGTTTACCAGAACACCGCCATCCCCGGCGCGGTTATTTCAGCCGGAAACGTGAATCCGAAGGATAACAGCGTGGTGAACTGGGGCCCCATAATGGCCATGGGCAATATCACCATAACCGGAACCGCCGCCTTAAACCGCTATTCTCCGAGGAAACTTTCCAAACTGCGTGTTGTGGGCAGTGCGACCTACCCCCGCGATCTGAACGCCTGGAACGTAGCTCCGAACTGGGCCGGCGCTGACCCTAATTTAAGTGAGTGGTGGTCGGGTTATGATGTGCCGGAACTACCTATGTTTGATTTTGAAACAATGAAGACCTCGGCGATAGCGAACGGCACCTATAACTGCGGGGCCTCGGCAGGTTCATGGAACGATACCACACGCGTGTGGACGGGCCTTAAGCCGGAAGCCGCTAATAACTGGACACTACCTTGCAACGGCACGGCTTCGGTATGCACGACCGCGGTCTGTAAAGTCGGGAATATCTACGCCGACAGACGTTATAACAGCGACATGATCTGGTATTGGGACGAAGGGAAAACCGTCACCCTGTATAATACCGGCGTGAAAGGCACTTTTATAGTCAGGGGACAACTTATTGTTGAAGGGGATGACTGTTATGGCCCCACTTACGGCATGAATGATAGCGGCCACTATTGCGGAAGGGGCACCTGGACTGCGGGCCCCGGGAATGTTACCGTCAATTTGCCGCGCGACGCCTGGAAGCAGTATCGGAAAATAACAAAAACCACCGATGATACTGTGACTCTCAACCAGTATCCCGGTGATTTGGGTATAAGTTCAAGCGCGGTCAGCTACCTGATGGGCAGTTGCAGCGACACCTGCGAGGGCGGTGCCACCGGCGGGGATATCGGCTTTTACGGGTTTATATATACGGGCGGTAACTTTACCAATAACCTGGCCTCGGACGTTTACGGGGCCGTCTGGGTGGGTGGTGACATGCTCGGTACCGGCAACACCAATATTTTCTATAACTCCGGTCTCAGACTTCCGCTTTTAAACGTCGTGCTTATCAGGCAATCCTGGCAGGAAACAAACCCCAGCGCCCAGGCCTGGCCGTGACATTGAGCAACCCCCATCTGCCTTAACGGATTTTTACGGTATTTCGAATCCCGACCACCCGTGAAGTCCACTATTCTAAATTTAGCGAGAAGCGGATTCAATAGCCATTTTCAAGGCAAAACAGGCAGAGTTCGAATCCAGTTGACCACTAAGTCAACTGGATTCGAACTTTTGCGTTAAAAAGTGGGATTAGAGGCATTCCGGGACCATCGAGAGGAATCTTTCGCCCTCATAGCCGATGATTCTGAAGAGGTCTAAACGCAGTTCAAAGGCAGGCATAAAACGGGTTTTCCCTATGAAGGACGAATCTAAAAAGTTAGTTTTTGGCCCCCGTTGACCGCGCCAATTTTTTGGCACCGCAAAAGATAAAACCATTTGCTGATCCGCTACAAACCGAACTTGTTCACCGGAGGTATATATGCCTGCTTCACGCATTCTTCTAACATGTCTACTGAGTTTAGCCTTTTACCCGCTTTCGCTGCGGGCCCAGGCAGCCGCCCCGCAGGGCCAGGTCACGGATGTCGCCATAGCCGGCCAGGAGCGCGGAGCGCAGGCGCCGCAGCTTTCTCCGGAACAAACTGAACTTGCAAAGCTCACTACTGAGAACCTGCTTTCCGACCAGAAACTCAAAAAAAAGCTCCAGCAGTTGAACGACGAAAAAGAAGAGCTGCGCGCGAAGTATGAGCTGTCCCTGCAGAAAGAAAAAACAAAAATAGCGGAGATGGACGCCGAGCTTGACCGCCTCAGCACGGAAAACAAGCTCTCAGCCGAACAATACCAAAGCCAGATAAAAATCTTGAAAGCCGACCTGGAGAAAGCCGAAACCGAAAATAAACTGGCGGACGAAAAACACAAGGCGGAAATTTCACAACTGGACAACGAATACCAGAAGCTGACCGAACAAAATAAGCTTGCTCAAGAACAGACGGCGGCACAACTCTTCAAACAAAACAAGGAACTGGACACCCTGACGCTGGAAAACAAAATTTATTCGGAAAACAACAAGAAGGCTCTCCAGGCGCTCTCGGGCCAGCTGGACCAATTGCGCCTTGGCAACGACCTTATTGCGGAACAGCAGCGCAAACAGCTCACCTCGGACGCCACTGAAAAGAGCTCGCTGGAACTGGAGCTAAAGCGGCTGGAGGTCAAGGAACGCAAGCTGAACTTTGAAAGGCTGACCTTTGACAGCAGGATGGACAAGCTGAAAAGCGATCTGGAACTGCGCGGCAAAAAAGAGGAGTGGAAAAAACAGGCGAACACCGAGCCTGTTTACCTTGACAATCCGTTCAGGGACGGACGGCTTGTGGTGAGCGACCGCCGCATTTCGCTCAACGGGCCGATATTCACGGGGGCAGCGGATTACATAACGGAGCGGATCAGCTATTACAACAATATCTCAACCAGCCCTATTTTTATAGTTATAGACCGCTCCCCCGGCGGTTCGGTAATGGAAGGTTATCGCATTATCAAGGCCATGCAGGCAAGCCGCGCGCCGGTATCCGTGGTGGTTAAATCCTTCGCGGCCAGCATGGCGGCTGTAATCGCGACGCTGGCCGAAAAATCCTATGTCTATCCCAACGCCATTCTTCTCCATCATCAGATGTCAACGGTCAACTGGGGCAATATGACGCAGCTTAAGGAACAACTGGAACTGGCCCGTGAATGGGAACGGCGCCTTCATGTGCCTGTGGCGAAAAAGATGGGGGTTTCACTGGACGAGTTCAGAAAAATGATGTATGAGAAGAACTCGAACGGCGACTGGGAAGAGTTCGGCGACAAGGCGGTAAATTATCACTGGGCCACCAGCGTAGTGAATGAGATAGATGAAACCGGATTCGTTAAAAATCCGGATGAGAATACGGGCCCGTCCAAAACGCAGGAAGACATCCTTAATGAAAAAACGGACGAGAAAGGGCAGCGCTACGTCTCTTTACCGCGCCTTGAACCTTTTGATTTCTATTTCATCTATAACCCGGACCGCTACTTCCGCTGACCCGGATCTTGCACAGCCGCAAAGATCAAAGATCAAGAGTTGGAATCCCCTGGGTAGCGCCACCCCAAAAAACTAAGCCCCTGTTCGGGGCTTAGTTTTTTGGGGGCCCCTTAAAGCCCTAAAAACACCACCGCGCCGCCGCACATCAGGATGGCGAATCCCGCCATGGCGTGAGAATATTTTGCCAGCTTTCGCACTGGCAGGAATTGAATGCCGCGCAGGGCCGCAAATACGGTTATGAACATCGCCGCTATGGTGGTCAAAGCAAATACCAGCGTCACGGCAAACATCCCCGCCAGACTGCCTTTGGCCGCCGGATACATTACGAGCGGAATAAGCGGCTCGCACGGGCCGAAAACGAAAATAGTGAATAATATCCAGGGAGTGATGCTGGCTTTCCCTCCCTCATGGACATGGGCGTGTTCTTCCGAGTGCGAATGGGAGTGGGAATGCAGGAACGCGCCGTGAGAGTGTGCGTGCTCATGCGGTCTGCCCGAACAAGCCCGTTTAAGCCCCCATATGAAATAAAAAAGGCCGAACACCAGGAGCAGCCAGCCGGCCAGTCCCCCCCGGAAGGATTCTATGGCCTGAAGGCCCGCCAGCTTTGCCCCGGCATAAACGCCGGCAAGCCCCAGCAGCACTGAACTGCCGACATGCCCTAATCCGCACAGGAAAACAATGACGCCGGTCTTCGGATAAGACCAGTCCCTGGCCCTGGCCATCGCTATAAAGGGAAGATAATGGTCCGGCCCCAGCACCGTGTGAATGAAGCCGACCGAAGCGGCGGTCAGAAGAAGAGCGTTAATTTCCATGTGTTGTTATTCAGGACTTTTTCTTTAACTGGATTTACCGGCGCTGGTTACGCTTAAAGTAGCGTGCTTGACACCTTTTACGGACTTCAGCGCGTCAGCGAGCGCCCGCACTTTTGCGCCGAGGCCTTTAACGGCTATTATCTCAAGGCAATTGTCGTGGTCCAGGTGCACATGCTGGGAGGAAATGATAGTATCGCCGTGGTCGTGCTGAATATACAGCAGCTTGTTTACGACTTCACGCTTGTGATGGTCGTAAACCATAGTTATGGCGCCGGCCACGGTCCCGCCTTTGGCGAAAATATCGGCCACAAATTCCTTGCGGATGAGGTCGGCTATGGCTTTGGAGCGGTTGGTATAGCCCTCGCGCGAAATAAAGGCGTCAAAGCGGCGCAGGAGCTCCCCTTCCAGCGAAACCCCGAACCGTGAAAGTTTTTTTGCGGTTTGTGTCATCTTTCCGTAGATTGTAGCACAATGGACAGCGAAGAGCAAATAGCGAATGGCGAATAGTTATTAAGGTATGAGCTATTAGACTAAAAAACCCCGCCCCGGGGTTTCCGGGGCGGGGTTTTTATCGTCTAAGACTTTCACTTAGTTAAAGCCTACGCTCCCTGCATTCGCTTGCAAGGCTCCGATATCGCCCAGCTTTACTTCCTTTATGGTGTTATTCCTAATCAGGTCTTCCGCGCCCTTTTCGCCCGATGTCTTGGGGATGCCGCCTCTAACCAGCGCGATTTTTGTCACATCCTCACCCCTCCCGCCGTTTTGCGGGTTGACATAGTAGGTGTTTCCGCCGGTGCCGGCGGGTTTGAAATCTTTATCCCCCCGCACCAGTATCCCCTCAACGGCTTTGGTCTTTGCGTTGAAAACCGGGGAACCAGAGTTGCCCTCAAAGGTGTCAAGGTCGGTGACATAGTAGGCAGCCTTGGAGGCATCGCGCACCGTGGCGCCGGCGGCCACTTTAAGCGGCAGGCCTGAAGGGTGCCCTATTACGAAGATCTCATCGCCTTTTTTGAGCCCCGCGCCTCTGTTGACCGCAAGCGCCTTATGCCCCGCCACCTTTCTGTCAAGCTTTATCAGGGCGTAATCCCCGTCTGCGGCCGTGAAGAGGTGTTTTATTACGCTTTTGCAGGCATAGACCTCGCTTTCCGCTATTTTTTCCGGAGCGCTGCCGCCTGAGTTCGCCACGGCAAAGCCGAACGCGGCTTTAAAATCTTCGCATTTAAACCCGTGCTTAGTGTTGGCGCCGAACCTGACGCAATGCCCCGCTGTCATCACAATATCTTCGCCTACCAGAGACCCCGAGCAGAATGCGCCGACCGGCTGCGAACCAAAGGCTTCCCCCGGGCGCAAACCCTGATCCGCGGCGAGTGTGATGGTTTTGAGCTTATAGCTATTGGAGGCGGCTTCAAGAGTGATGCTGGAATTGTCCCACAGCGAAACCACCGAATCAGCCAGTGTTTTCATGTCGGCTGAAGCCTGGAACAGGTCAAGGCGGCCATCGGAGCCGTACAGGGTTTTACCGCCCGCGTTGGCAAAAAACGGTAATAGAGAGGATATTATCGTTATGGTCAGCATTGCGCTTATTGTCTTTTTCATAACTTCCTCCTTAGCTTTCATTGCTTCTACTCTGTTATACTCCGCCGGTTGACAAATATCAAAGGTCCCAGGGCCTACCCACTGGATTCCAATGGACCCAGTGCCAAATAGGCCCTTCGGCCGCCCAACAGTAGCGACTAGCAGATAGCGAATAGGGATTAGCGAATAGAAAAACGGCCCTTTCATAAGAAAAGGCCGTTTCAGAAGAACTATACACTAGCCGCTATTCGCTAACCCCTATTCGCTATTCACTGAACCCCTTGAGCGCGTACCAGGCCTGGCCGAGTGAAATACCGCCGTCGTTTGCGGGCACGGAACTATTGGAGAAAACCTGTAGCCCCCCGCGCTCAAGGCCGCCGCTTACAAGTTCCAGCAAGGTGCGGTTCTGAAAGACTCCGCCGGAGAGGCAGACTGTTTTTATGCCGGTTTCGGAGCTGATAGTTTTAAGCGCCTGGACCGTTGCGGCGGCAAGGCCGCAGTGGAAGCGTTCTGAAACCAGCCTGGCCTTGCCTTTGTCAGCCAAAGCGCCCAATATGGCTTTTGAAGGATCCATTATAAGCAGGCCCCGCTCTTTTGGCCTTGAACCGGCGCTTTTTCCCGGAGCTTGGTATGTAGTGTGTTTTCCTGCGTCGCCAAAAGGGCGGGGCAGGCTATTTTCCCTTATAATCGGAAACTCGTAAAAATCTTTGCGCGGCTTTTTAAAAAGGCTTTCCAGCTCCATGGGCGCCTGCCCCTCATAAGTAACAACATTCCTTATGCCCGCAAGACAACTGACAGCGTCAAAAAGGCGGCCCATACTTGAGGTTTCAGGGGAATTCAGGCCCAGCATTATCATTCGGTTCAGCGTTGCCAGATTTTTTGCCGGCACGCTTTTAAAGATCCGAGGGGCCGTCCGCGCGAAATCTGGCCCGAGCGCCGAACTAAGCAGCGAGAAAGCGCCGCGCCATATTTCATGGACAGCGGCCTCGCCTCCGGGCAGGCGGAAATATTTCAGATGCCCGGCCCGCCGCCAGCTTTTTTCCTCAAAAACAAGGAACTCCCCGCCCCAGATCCTGCCGTCCAGGCCGTATCCGGTGCCGTCAAAAGCCGCGCCTATGAAAGGAGTCTCCAGGCCGCGCTCGGCCGCCACGCTGAGTATATGCGCCGCGTGGTGCTGAACCGGCACTTTCCGGCCTTTAAAACCCAGGGCCATGGCGCGGGAAGCGTAGGCGGGATGGGGGTCGTAAGCTATCACTTCAGGTTTAAGCTTAAGCAGGACCTTCATTTTGGCCAGTGTTTCCAAGTAAAAATCCCTGTTAAGTTTTTCGCTTAAATCGCCTATATGCTGGGAAAGAAAAGCTTCGCTGCCGCGGGTAAGGCAAAAGGTGCTTTTAAGGTCCGCCCCGCAGCCGAGCGCTGAAAGCTTGAAGTTTCCTTTAAGTTTTACGGCCTCCGGCACAAAACCGCGCGCGCGGCGGACCAGCCGTATTTCCCCTTTTGAAACAAAAGCCACGGAATCGTCAATACGGTTATGAATCGGCCGGTCGTGAACAACAAAAGCGTCCGCAAACCCCGCAAGCGCGCGCCCGGCCTCCCCCGGCGATCTAGCTATGGGCTCATCCCTGCGGTTGCCGGATGTCATAATAAGCGGCCCGCCGCCGCCCCTCCGGCGCAACAGCTCAAAAAGAGCCGCGTGAAGCGGCGTATAGGCAAGCATAACTCCCGCACTCGCAAGCCCGGGCGCGGCTGGCTCAAGCAGCGCCTTGTTTGTTTTGAAAAGCATTAACACCGGAGCGCGGTGCGAGTCGAGCTCAGTCTCCTCCGGTTTTGAAACACGGCAAATTAACCGGGCCTCTTTTACGCCTCTTACCATGACGGCAAAAGGCTTGTGGGGCCTGTTTTTAAGTTTCCTTAAACGCGTCACGGCCGCGGCGCTGTCTGCCCGGCAGGCCAGGTGAAAACCGCCAAGGCTCTGGATAGCGGCTATGCCTCCTTTCCTTATAATATCAGCGGCAAATTCCAAAGCGGCTGGGCCGTAAAGTATTTTGCCCCGCGCATGGACCTGGCCGTTTTGTAGGCCAGTGACACTGGCCTGCCGCGGGCCTCTGGCGCTGTCCGCGGCTGAGGCCTTTGAGAAAACGACCCCTTCCCAACTGCTTAAGGGACACCGCATGGCGGTTTCCCCTCCTCCAGAGGATTGAAGGGAGGGACCGCAAACCGGGCAGGCGTTCGGCTGGGCATGAAAACGGCGGTCCAAAGGGTTTTCATACTCCGCCTTACAGGCCGGGCACATTTTAAAAGCGGCCATAGTGGTAAAAGGCCGGTCATAGGGCAGTTTTTTAACTATAGTGAAGCGCGGCCCGCAGTTGGTGCAGTTGGTGAAAGGATAAAGAAAGCGCCTGTTTCCAGGGGTCAGCAGTTCCCGGCGGCAGTCGGCGCAAAGGGCCAGGTCGACCGGTATTATGGCCGAGGATCCGGCTATTCCGCCGCTTTTAATGATTTTAAATTTGTTTTCGCTTAGCGGGGAAAGGGACGATACCGAAATGGAATCCACGCGGGAAAGCGGCGGTTTTTTAAGTTTTAAGTCGGAAATGAACTTTTTAAGGGAGGGCTCCGCGCCCTCGGCTTCTATGGTAACGCCGCCGGCGTCGTTCTTTACCCAGCCGCCTATTTTATCCGCCAGGGCCAGCTTGTAAACATTGGGCCTGAAGCCCACGCCCTGCACCACGCCTTTTACAAGTATCAATTTCCTTGAAAGTTTTGACATGATATTTTAGCCGTATAAATCTGCCATAAGCTATAAGCCATATGCCATAGGCTTGTAAGGAACTCATTAGCTTACGGCCTAAAGCATACGGCCTATGGCGCGGCTGGAACAGCCATATGGCTTATGACCGATGGCGCTACATTATCCGCTTTTGAATAATCCAGCTCGCTTCCGAGGACGCTGTGCGGGATGAAATAAACGGCGGCCGTGGCAAGAAATGCCGCTATAACCCACTTGCGCAAATTCACTCCGCCGCTTAGCGCGGAAACAGCCGACGCGGCCCAGAAGCCGAGAGGAAGCAGCGTTTTACTGTCGGTCAGGTCGTGGCCGAACGGAATACCCGTCCAATAAGAGCCGAAAGCATAATGCTGGGTAAGCGGTCCGAAGATAAAGCCGCCAAGGATGAGAAAGAAAAGATTAAAAAAAACAGCGTGCTTCAGAATCGGCCGGTTCATCAAAGCGGAAAGGGCTATTCTGACCGAGAAAAGCATGAAAGCGAACATCAGCAGTATGTGCGGGACCAAAACCAGCTCCGGCACCGCGCCTTTGAACCTGGCTACAACTTTTGGCGGGCCGATGGCTGTTTTGCCGCCGTTTTCAAGCGCATAAACGGAGTATTCCAATTTTCCGGCGGGAGGCTGATCGGGGGCAAAAGCGCACAGCGTTTCGCCCGACGCCGCGAAGGAAACAGCGGTCAGGGCGTCCGACGTTTTATAGCGCTTCCACTCGATAGAAACAGTAAGCGGCCTGTCCGTTTGTATTTTTACGGCGCCGTCATTTTGTCCGATGGTGCGGCTTCTTGGCAGCCGATAGGAGATATTTGCGCCCGTTGGTGTTACGAGCGCGCCTTTGGCCGGATAAGTTGGGCCGGTCATTCTCTGAAAAAGCGCGAAGATTACGGTTACAAAGAAACTGAGAGCCCATAAACTGATTTTTTTCATGATGTCAGCAGATCCGCGGCAGCTGCTCGCCCTCAAGCGGCAGAATTATCCGCGAGCCGCCTATGGCGGTATTCAGCCTTACCTGAGGTTTTGATTCCTTTATGACCCGGCCTACAACGGCGGCTTTCCGGCCGTATTTGCTTCTCTTTAAAGCGGAAAGTATTCCGGCAACGCAGGCCGCGGCCGCAAAAATAACGACTTTCCCCTCGTTAGCCACATAAAGCGGGTCCAAGCCGAGCATCCGGCAGGCATTATCGGTGGCAGGCGCGACCGGTACGGCTGTTTCTTCGATTTCCGCGCTGAGGCCGGCGGCTTCAGAGAGCTCGCAGAGAGCCGTGGCAAGCCCGCCCCGCGTCAGATCGCGCATGAGCCGCACTCCGCCAGGCGCCGCCCGCAAGACCCCGTCAATCATGGCGTTTAACGGCGCCCCGTCGCTTTTTATGACGCTCGAAAACCCCAGGGAATTTCTGGCGTTCATAACAGCCACGCCGTGGTCACCAAGAGTGCCGCTTACGATCACGGCGTCGCCGGGTTTTATTTTTTCACAGGATAAATTCACGCCTTTGGGAATAAGGCCGATGCCGGAGGTGTTTATAAAAAGCCCGTCGGCGTGCCCCTTTTCAACGACCTTGGTGTCGCCCGTCACTATCGGAACCCCGGCCTCGGCGGCGGCGGCTTTCATGGAACGGACTATTTTAGAAAGTCTGAGCGTATTAAAGCTTTCTTCAATGATGAAACCGGCCGAAATCGCGAGCGGGCGAGCCCCTTTGACGGCCAGATCGTTCACGGTGCCGCAAACCGCTATGCGGCCGATGTCGGCGCCGGGAAACTCAAGGGGGCTCACCACATACGAGTCCGTGGTGAAAGCGGCTCTCTCGCGGCCAAGCGCCACCTCCGCCGAATCTTCAAGCCTTGCGAGCGCCGGGTTTGAGAAATTTTTAAGAAAAAGCAGCTCTATCAGTTCGCGGGTAAGGCGCCCCCCGCTGCCATGCGCGAGAGTTATTTTTACAGGCAGGTTCTTTTTCATTGCCCGGCCCCCGACCATTTGACCAGCATTTCCATAAAACGCCGGGCCGCCGGGCTGAGCTTTTTATTTTTGCTGTAAAGGAGATACAAAGGCCTTGAAATTTTGGCGTCCGAAAATTTCATCACATGCAGTTTTCCGCCGTTCTCGCCCTCCCTGACGGTTGACCCGGGCAATATGGAAACCCCGACGCCGGAAGATACCGCCGTTTTTATGGTGTCCACATTATCCAGCTCCATGCGGATATTTACCTTTACGCCCTGCTTTTTGAAAAAACTGTCTATATAGCGGCGCGAGGGGAAAGCTTTGTCAAAAAAAATAAAATCCAGCCCGTCCAGGTCCTTTACGGCAAGGCTTTTTTTAGCGCAAAGCGGGCTGGCGAGTCCCGCTATGACCACCATATCATCCTGCGCTATCGGCACCATAGAGAGCCCGCTTATTTTTTTGTACGGGCAGGCCAGGAAACCGAAATCGGCCCGGCCGCAGGAAACATCCGCGTAAACCTGGGAAAACTGCCGGTATTCAAGGCTTATTTTGGTATCCGGGTTATCCGCCATGAATTTTTTGATGTAGTCCTGCACAAGATAGGGACCCGCGCTGTAAATGGTGGAGATCTTTATTTCGCCGGCGGTCTTAACTACGGCCAATTGTTTTATTTCGGAGAGGGAGGTTTCATAAAGCAGAACTACTTTCTTTGAGACCTCGTAAAATTTTTCCCCGCAGGCGGTTAAAACAAGCTTATTTGCCGCGCGGTTAAACAGCCGGCATCTCAGTACCAGTTCAAGTTTTTTTATCTGCTGGCTGACAGCCGACTGTGAAACATAGTTCATTTCCGCGGTTTTGGAAAAGCTGCCGGTATCGTACAGGTCCCTGAATACCTTAAGAGTTTCTATATTCATATCGTGTAGCGTATAGCGGATAGGGGCGAGGGATTAGCGCAATCGCGGAAGACACTTTTATATTTTCAGTCCGCCGCAGACTATACGCTATGCCCTATACGCTATCCGCTGCTGTATTATTATCCTCCGTATTTAAACCAGGCCGCGCAGGCGCCTTCAGAGGACACCATGCAGGGCCCGACAGCCGAAGAGGGCGTGCAGGCCTTCGCGAAAAGCCGGCAATCAGGCGGCTGGGACCGGCCCATAAGAATTGCGCCGCAAAGGCAGCCGCGCGGCTCGGGTGCCTCCCTGTAAGCTATTTTAAAGCGGCGGGCCGCGTCAAAACCCGCGAATTCCGGACTGAAGCCAAGGCCTGATCTTTTGACCCTCCCTATGGCCCGCCAGGAGGCTTCCACCGGGTTAAAGACCTTTGCTATCAGCTTTAACGCGGTTGGATTGCCGGCTTTTTTTACGGCGCGGTAATATTCATCTTCCACCTCCGCGCGGCCGCGGGCCAGCTGGCGCAGCAGCATGTTGATGCCGGCAAGAATGTCCAGCGGCTCAAAGCCGGTGATCACGCAGGGAACCTTATGGACACGCGCCACAAACCGGTAAGGCTCAACCCCTATTATGGCGCTTACATGGCCCGGCAGCAGAAAGCCGGAAATATTATTTTTGGGGTCCGACAAGAGCAGTTTAAGGGCCGGCGGGACCAGCTTAAAAAACGCTATGACGGAAAAATTTTTGAGCTTTTCTTTGCGCGCGCGCAGAACCGAAGCCGCTATAAGAGGGGCCGTGGTTTCAAAACCGACACCCGCAAATACCACCTCTCTCAGGGGATTTGACCGCGCGAAAGCAAGGGCGTCAAGCGGAGAATAAACCACAAGGATATCGGCGCCTTTCTCACGCATTGAGTTCAGATCAAGTCCGTTTGAGCCCTTAACTTTAAGCATGTCGCCGAAAGTGGCAAGCGTCACGTCAGGCAGGGCGGCCAATGCAAGAACACTATCTATATCCCCCTGTGACGTGACACAAACCGGACAACCGGGCCCGGAGAGCATTTTAAGCCCGGGCGGAAAAAGCCTGCGCATACCGCTTGAGGCTATGGCCATGGTATGCGTTCCGCACACTTCCATTATATTCACTGTTTTACCGGTCCGGCCTGAAACCTGGGCGGTCAGGGCGCGCATTTCTTCAAGCGCGCGCGCGGCAAGACCTTTATCCCGCCACATAGGCGAGTTAAAGCGGTATTTTTCTGCCGGATTACCGGGAGCGGTCATAGATCTCTTTAAAAAGTTTGAGCGTTTCACGGGCATCTTCGCTGTCTAAAAGTTGTATAGCGAAACCGGCATGAACCAGCACATAATCGCCTTTTTTAGCGGACGGCACAAGATCCAGAGAAACGCTCCGCTTCACGCCGCTGAAATCGACTTCGGCATTGCCTTTTTCAAGCGCTGTTATTTTACCTGGAACGGCAAGACACATAATTCCTCCCACTGTCGCACCCCGCTCGCACTGCACAGCGATCGGGGCGATTAACGCCGCCCTTTATAAGGTAACGGGCGATGCTCCCACAAGGAAGGGCTCTGCCCTCCTTGTGTTCACTCGCTGCCTTCACTTCGTTCAGTCGCTCGTTAAACCTCCCGAACAGTAATTTCTGAACAAAGTGGTAATATCAATCTGTCGCACCCCGCTTCGCACTCAGCGATCGGGGCGATTAACGCTCCCCCAGGCTTGGGGGTTGCTTCCACAAGGTGAAACTGCGACATTACCCACAAAAACTATAAGTTTTATTAATAACTAACCTAAATTGTACTATTTTTGCGGTGGAAAATGTCCGCTGTCGGCAGGATTTTTTTTGGTTTTTAAATTTTGCTATACTGTATCAACAGCAGCGTATAGCAAATAGAGGATAGCGGTTGAAGTATTAAGGAACTCTCCTTAATTAAACTGACCTCTAAACTCTATCCCCTATCCGCCGCGTTTAATACGGTTGGGTGGCTGAGCGGTCAAAAGCAACGGTCTGTAAAACCGTCGGGCTATGCCCTACGTAGGTTCGAACCCTACCCCAACCATTTCACTCTAGTCACAAGACACAAGTGACAAGTCACAAGCAAAAGATAACTCAAAAAAACTTGTGGCCTATAAACCCGCGCGATTACCTTCGTTAGTGAGCGCGGGTACCCTATAAGAGGGGTTCAGTGAGCGGGCCGCCAAAGGCGGCAGAGCGAACGACGAAGGGGAGCATCGCTCCCCTCGTGGAGCACCGGCCGTCACCGCTTAAAGGCCGGCGTTAATCGCCCGGAGCGCGTAGCGCGAAGGGTGCGACAGATGGGCGGGTGGCGGAACTGGCAGACGCGCACGGCTCAGGACCGTGTGGCCGAAAGGCCTTATGGGTTCGACTCCCTTCCCGCCCATACATTTAAAAAGGCTGTTCGCTTTTGCGGACAGCCTTTTTGATTCACGGCGGGAAGCGAATCAGCCATTTTACTGTAATGGCCGGTTGTCAGTGGACAGCCATCAGTTTTTCTGACCACTAATCACTGACTACTGATTACAGGGATGCTGCTCCGAAAATCATTGTAATCTCTCCCTAATCGCTGTAATCTCTTCTATAGGAAAAGGAAATATTCAGGCTTCACCAGCGAATAAAGATTTATCACCGCTCCCATGGCCAAAAAAGGACCAAAAGGGATGCTGGACAAACGCTCCGCTTTTTTAAGCAGAAGCAGGGTGAGGCCGTAAGCCGAGCCGAACAAGGAAGCCATTAGAAGCGTCGTGAGCACTCCCTGCCACCCTGTCAGCGCTCCTATGCCGGCCATAAGAAAAATGTCTCCCTCTCCCACGGCGTCTTTTTTGTAAATTTTCTTTCCCAGAACGGCCATAAGCCAGATAATGGCCGCGCCGGACGCTCCCCCGATCAAAAAACATTTTAACCTGGCAAAGGCCGCGCCTGAAAAATACGGATTTATAAAACTGCCAGCCAGGCCAAGCGCGGCAAGCGAGAACGAGAAAACATCGGCTATCAGCATGGTCTCAAAATCAATAAGGGCCGCTACCACTAACAGGTAAACCGCCGTCAAGGCGACGGCAAGCCATAAGGGATCGGCATACCATTTATAGGCAAAAAAGGCGGTGAGGAGCGCCGTAACCAGCTCCACCGCCGGGTACTTTAAAGATATGCGCGCGGCGCAGTTTCTGCAGCGGCCTTTTAGCAGGAGAAAGCTGATTACAGGGATATTATCGTAAAACTTTATGGGCGCCAGACATTTCGGACAGCGCGAGGAAGGCCTGATTATGGAAATATTCCGGGGCAGCCTGTAAACGCAGACGTTAAGGAAGCTGCCGATAATAAGCCCGAAAATAAAAGCGGCCGCGAAAATCATTTTTAAAAATCCGTGTAAAAGTGTCAGCCGCGGACAGCGCCCTTGCGAAAGGCTTTGCTGGCAGACACTAAACAAAAGGCCCCCCCTCCAAGGGGGGGCCTTTTGGCAACCACACTGTTGATCAGAACGCTGTCCAATAATTCGTAGGTTTCAGGTCCTGGTGGGTGCAGTTCACCATGATAGTGCCCCACATCGTGGAGTTAGTCGCGTTGTTAAAGTAAGCCCAGCCGCCGCTGTCAACGGTGCCGAAGCTGCCCACCGTGTCGACGGATGGGAGTCCACCCGCAGTGACGGAGGAAAACAGCATTACGGTCGTGGAATCGTAGTGCCGGGTCGGAACTTTGGCCGCAGGTATGCTGCTTATGTATTTGCCGCCCGCTGTAAGAATACTAAGCGAGTCGGTCGGGAACCAGCCTTCGTTATCGGCGTAATACACCTGCAGCGCGCTCCTGATTGACGAGAGCGCTCCCTTGGTGGCCCCTTCTTTCGCTTTATTGATTAGGTCGGAGAACTTCGGTATGGCAATGGCCGCCAGAATACCGATGATGGCTACCACGATCATGAGTTCGATCAGGGTGAAGCCCTTTCTATGCATCTTTATATGCATATTCATATCACTACCTCCTATGATAACCCATGTAACGTAACAGCCGTCACATATGATAATAGTCTCTTGGGATGATAATAGATAATACCCAAGAAACATTTACCATACTATAGTATACCTGACCACCCCCGGCTTGTCAATGGCATAAAAGTTACATAAAGGTTAAATAAAGGTTACTGCGGCTATTTTTTTAAAATGTCCCGGTCTAACCCGAATCCTGCAGATCAGGATGGTTTTCGTTGGCAAATCAGGCGGATAAAAATAGTGCAATACCCGCGTAGGCGGGGAAAGTGCGGGGCATGCCCCTTAACACGCCCAAATAAAAAGTCCCCCCTCCAAGGGGGGACTTTTTAAAGACCACACTGCTTTAGAACGCTGTCCAATTATTTGTGGGCTTCCGGTCCTGGTGGGTGCAGTTCACCATGAAAGTACCCCACATCGAGACGGCGGTGCTGTCGTTAAAGTACGCCCAGCCGCCGGTATCAACGGTGCCATTGCTCCCCCCCCCGGTGGATGGGAGTCCGGATGCCGCAACGGAAGAAAACAGCATTACGGTAGTGTCATCAGCGTGACGGGTGGGAGTCTTGGCCTTAGGGATGCTGGCGATGTATTTGCCGCTAGATATAAGAACGCCAAGCGAGTCGGTTGGGAACCAGCCTTCGTTATCTCCGTAATACACCTGCAGCGCGCCCCTTACTGCCGAAAGCGCTCCCTTGGTGGCTCCTTCCTTGGATTTATTAATGAGGTCGGCGAACTTCGGTATGGCAATGGCCGCCAGAATACCGATAATAGCCACCACGATCATGAGTTCTATCAGGGTGAAGCCTTTTTTATACATTTTCATTGTACTGCCTCCTATGACGAGACCTATACTGTCACATATGATAAGAGATTCCCGGGATGACGCCATAGATAATATCCAAGAAGCGCTTATCGTTGTTAGTTTACCTGAATATTAACGGCTTTGTCAACTGTATAAAGGTTATTTTCAAGGTCATTATCGCTAAAAAGTTAAAGTGTCATGGTCACAGGCAGAATTGGCGCCTCTGGACCGACTATCGGTCATAGCCCATTAATAAGCCCAAATAAAAAGTCCCCCCTCCAAGGGGGGACTTTTTAAAGACCACACTGCTTTAGAACGCTGTCCAATTATTTGTGGGCTTCAGGTCCTGGTGGGTGCAGTTCACCATGAAAGTACCCCACATCGAGACGGCGGTGCTGTCGTTAAAGTACGCCCAGCCGCCGGTATCAACGGTGCCATTGCTCCCCCCCCCGGTGGATGGGAGTCCGGATGCGGCGACGGAGGAAAACAGCATTACGGTATTGTCATCAGAGTGACGCGTGGGAATCTTGGCAAGAGGTATGCTGGCGATGTATTTGCCGCTCGCAATAAGAACGCCAAGCGAGTCGGTCGGGAACCAGCCTTCGTTATCTCCGTAATACACCTGCAGCGCGCCCCTTACTGAAGAGAGCGCTCCCTTGGTGGCCCCTTCCTTGGATTTATTGATGAGGTCGGCGAACTTCGGTATGGCAATGGCCGCCAGAATACCGATGATGGCCACCACGATCATGAGTTCTATCAGGGTGAAGCCTTTTTTCTTACTTTTCATTATTATATTATCTCCTTAATCTAGCCCTTTGGGATAATGGATAAACAGTGCCCAACCAGGGTATCATCTAAAATATACTTAATATACCTTTGCCTGTCAAACCAAAAAATGCCTTCACGAGTTCAAATCGCTAGTGCAACAAGCGGTGGAATTTATATGTCTCGTGGCTGCTAGTTCGGTGGTCCTGCCGGCGGATTGCCCTTCGACCCAGACCCGTGGGGGACCCAATGCCTACGCAGGTGCCGTATCAGGGCCTATGGCCATCAGACGGCCTCCCGTGGTCCCCCTCCTCCCCGCTACTGGGGCGCAGCGGGCAAACCCGCCGTCACCCCCTCCAATTATTCCCACGGCACAATGGTATTTTGACTAACCTTGTTGCACTAACACCTGGAATGTTTTGTATTAGGCAGTCAAAGACCTTACGCCCTATAAGTTTATAGAATCATGTAATGGGCGAACGGGACGGACTTTTTAAAATACTCGGCTGGGGCGCTTTCGCGTTTTCGGCCTCTGTTTTTTTTCTGCCGCTGGTAAATCCCGATCTGTTCTGGCATTTATCGGCGGGCCGCTATATCTTCGCGCATCTGGCGGCGCCAAGGGCCGATTTTCTTTCCTGGACCGCGCAGGGCCTGCCCTGGTATGATTTTGAGTGGCTTCCCCAGACGCTTTATTACGCTGTTTTTCTGGCGGGCGGCTTCAAAGCGTTGCTGGTCTTTAAAGCGCTGATACTGCTCTCCACGCTTTTTGTTTTCAAAAAAATACTGGACCTTTACAGCCGCGGCGCCGCCGCTTTTTTTGCGCTGCCCCTACTGGCAGCGGGGCTCATGTCAAACAGCGATCTGCGTCCCGAGAATTTTTCCCTTCTGTTCTTTACGCTTATCCTTTACGCGCTTGAGCGGGCGCGCCTGGCCGGCGGACTTGCGAAGGGCCCGGTGCCGGCCCTGAAAGCGTTTTTGTTCTTTGCCGTATGGACAAATTTGCACGCGGGTTTCGCTTATGGCCTGGCGCTTGTCGGGCTTTATGCCGCCGGCGCCCTGCTGCGGGAGGAACTGCCTTTCATTTACGGGCGCGGTCCCCGGGCCAGGCCGGTTCAAAGCCTGCGCCTTGGCGCGGTCTGCTTTTCCGGGCTGGCCGCCACGCTTGTAAACCCTTACGGCTGGAAGCTTTACGCGGTGCTCGCGGATCATCAGCGGTATATGGCCGTCCTTGAAGAACATATACAGGAGTGGACTTCTTTCGAACTTGCCAATTCCTACCAGTGGCCCTACGCGTTCTCGCTCGCTTTGGTTTTCGGCCTGGCCCTTTATTTTTTGCTCAAAAAAAAGCATGTGGTTTACGAGCATTTCTCCTGCCTGATGTTTTTCGCCTGGGCCTCCGCCAATCACTCGCGCCACATCCCTTTTTTTATGATCACCGGCCTTGCTTTCAGCGCGGCGCTGCCTTACGGGCGCCCGAACGGCAGAGCCGCGAAAGCGGCGGCGTCGGGCCTTGCTGCCGCCTGCGCGGCTCTCATCTTCTGGTTTTACAGCGGTTATGTCTGGCCGCATTATACCGGAAGAATTTGCCAGTTTGACTGCTATTCGGAGGGCCTGTCGGCCTTCCTTAAGACGAACAGGGACGAGCTTTCAAAATTGCGCATGTTCAATCCCTGGGGCTGGGGAGGTTATCTGGGCTGGGAGCTCGCGCCGGATTATAAGGTGTTTTTGGACGGCAGATACCTTTTTCACGACAAGCTCTCGGAAATGGCCGTCATGAAAGACAATATAAGCAACTGGGAGCGGTTCGTTAAAAAATATGATTTTGAGCTGGCGCTCATAAAAACCGATGGGCCCAAAATCGCCGTAAAACACAAGCTCAAAAGCGGCGCGACGGAGATATTCTGGCGGCCGGCATACCTGTTGTATCTGCCTAAAAAGGACTGGGCGCTGGTGTACTGGAATAATAAAATAGCCGTGCTGGCGCGCAGGAGCGCGGTACGGGCGGCCTGGCTTAAAGAGAACGAATACTCCTATTTCAGGCCCGGCGACAGCTACAACCTTCAGGCCCCGCTTTTCACCGGAGAGATATCGTTCGGGGAAATAGGGAAGGAGTTTTACCGCTATCTGCGCGTTAATCCGCCCTCCGACCCCGCGAGCGCCGGCGCGGAGCTTACGGGTTTTTACCGCTGGCTGAAAGATGCCTGCGCCGCCAAGGGGGCTGAATGCGCGAAATGATCTTAAGCGAAATAAAAAACCATCCGCTGGCGCTTTTCAGTGATTTCAGACGCCTGTTCGCGGGGCGTGTGGTTTCGGCGGTGGGAGACAAGTTTTTTGCCATCTCCATCGCCTGGTGGGTGCTGAGCCGGGCCGGGGAAAACGCCAAGTTCCACCTGGGGCTTGTGATGGCGGTCAATGTAATTCCCGTGGTGGTTTTCGGGCCCCTGCTCGGGACCCTGGCCGACCGCTCCGACAAGAGAAAAGTCATGCTATGGGCCGACGCCGCCCGCGCGGCGCTGGTTTTTCTGCTGGCCTGGTTTTTATTTGCGGAGAAACTGACTTTGCCGCTGCTCTACGGACTTTGTTTCTTCGTTTCAGCTTTCGGGCCGCTTTTTGAATCGGCGGTGGCAGGGTCGCTTGTCAGGCTTACCTCGTTTGAAAAACTTTCCCAGGCGGTGGCCGCGGATTCCTCGGTGATGCAGGTTTCAAATGTGATAGGCTCGGCGCTGGGCAGCGTTTTAATGGCCGTCATCGGCGTCGCGGGTGCGTTCGTCTTTAACGCCGTTTCCTATCTGGTTTCTTTCGCGGCGGTTTTTTCAATAAAAAAAAGCCTGGCTCCGGACGCCGGGTCCGGCTCGTCTTTCTGGGCGCAGTTTAAGGACGGCCTTTCCTATATTTTCCATAATAAACCGATACTCGCGCTTATAACGACTTTCGCGGCCTTTAATTTTTTCGTCGGGCCTATACTTATCATCATTCCGATGCTCGTCAAGTTCACGCTTAAGGCGGGCGTTTCCTGGCTGGCCGTTTTTGAGACTTTTTTCGCCCTGGGTTCCACGCTGGTTTCGGTCCTGCTCAGTTTTAAAAAAAGCTACCGCAACATATACGGCTGGTTTTTTGTATCCCTTCTTTTGATGGGATTTTCCTTCCTTGGGCTTTACTTTACGGAAAACAGATATACAATGTGCGCGCTCCTTTTAGCCGCGGGCTCGGCGCTGGGGCTCGGCAACGCCGTGGCGCTGACGCTTTTCCAGCACACGGTGCCGGAGGAGATGAAGGGCCGGTTTTTTGCCGTGCTCACCACGCTTTGCTACGCCGTGCTGCCGGTAACCTTCCTGCTTAACGGCGTGCTGGCCGACAGATTCTCGCCTGGATTCTCGATACTTATCAATTCTTCGGCCGTGCTCGCGCTGTCTATGGCGGTGCTTTTTCTGCCGAAAATAGAGGTGAAATTTGGAAACTGAAACCCAGGGCTCTTTCGCTTTAAACCGCGCGTTATTCTGGGCGGGGCTCGTTTTCTGCCTGTCGGTATTTGCCGCGCCCGTTATGAATCCGGACCTGTTCTCGAACTTGTCGGCCGGCCGGTATTTTTGGAAAAGTCTTTCCGTTCCGCGCTCGGATTGGCTGTCATGGACCATGGGGGGGCGGCTTTGGATCGACGCCGAATGGCTGGCGCAGGCCGTTTACTACCCGCTTTACCGCTTTGGCGGCTTTTGGCCGCTTTCGGTTTTGCGGCTTGTCCTGCTGTCCCTGGCGCTCTACCCGGCGTTCAAAATTTTAAAATTACGCGGCCTTGAAAGAACGGCTTTTGCGGCTTTGCCCGTTTTCGCCCTGGGGCTTTACCCGAACAGCGACCTGCGGCCGGAAAATTTCTCGGTATTGTTTTTCGCGTTCGAATTTTACCTGCTTGAAAAATTGAGGACCGGGCGGGAGCTTGACCGCGGCTGGAAGCCGTTCGCCGCGGCTTTCGCCGCTTTTGCGCTGTGGGCCAGCCTGCACGGCGGTTTTGTCTGGGGCCTGGCGCTCGCGGGCTTTTACTGCGCTGATTTTATTGTTTACGGCTTTTTCAAAAGACAGCCGCAAATATTAGCCAAAGGCGGCGCGCTTTTTTTCATTATTCTCGCGGCGTCGGCCGGCGCGCTGGCCAACCCCCGCGGGTATAAGGTTTACGGCGTGCTTATTGAACAGTACGGGGCACTGCCGGAGCTTTCCAGATCCCTTATTGATTGGCGCCCGCCCTCGCCGCTTAATCCGCTGCAGCTTCCCTACCTTTTTCTGCTTTTTTCCGCCTTCGGCCTGCTGATCTACGATTACTTTAAAAGCAAGCGGCTGGTTTACGCGCACGCTTTCGCGCTGGCTTTTTTCGGGCTTGTCTCGTCGGCACACGCGCGGCTTACGGTTTTTTTATCAATTACGGCTTTTGTCAGCCTGTCCTCCGGTTTAGGGGCCATAGTTCGAACGGTTCCTTTTGAAAAAATCAAGCAAGGAGCCGTCTTTACCGCCGCTTGCTGCCTTTTTTATGGATTTTTTTGCGTCTGGCCCAGGAATTTATCAAAGGCTCCTCCGCCGGGCGGGGAGGTTGACGGAGTGGTGTCTTATCTTTCGGTCAACAAGGAATTCCTTTCCGCCAGGAAACTTTACAATATCTGGGCGCTTGGCGGCTCTCTGGGATGGAAGCTTGCGCCCGACTACAAGGTTTTTTGGGACAGCCGGTATATTTTCAATCCTTATCTGAAAGATATGCGCCTTGGCCTTGAGTCGCCCAGGGCCTGGAACGCCTTTGTGGCAAAATATAATTTTGAACTGGTTATCCTTGCGCGCGACGGCCGGAAAGTCCCCCTGCGGACAGTCCTGGGCGGAAAACCGCTGCTTTTGGAGAGGCCGGAATATCTGGTATTCATGCCTAAGATCGACTGGGCGCTTGTGTACTGGGACGCCCGTCTGCTTGTGTTCGTAAAAAGAGAAAAAGCCGCGGAGGACTGGCTTAAGAGGGAGGAGCTTAAGTTCGTAAGGGCGGACGACTTTCCAGTCCTTAAGGACGCGCTTTGCTTCGGCGAGGCGCGGCCCGAAGAAATAAAAAAAGAACTTGAGATGTTCGCCGCAAAGCCCGGTTTTCCGATGCCGCCCAAAGAATTTATTGAGTTCAAGGATTGGTTCAGCGGGTATCCCGAAGCCTGCAAAAATATCTAAAGGCAGGATGCAGGGCAGAGGGTGCGGAAATAAGGAACTCCTTCCTAAAACCCTAACCCCTCGCCCTTAGCCCCTTTAAATATCAGCTTTTTACTATTTTTATTCCGGCTATCAGGTCATGCCAGGTGCGTCCGTCTTTTTCCCATACAGCCCAGGCGTAGCCCAGCCCCGCGGGGAGGGCGGAAACAATGCTGAAAACCGATCTCCAGAACGCTCTTTGCGGCTTGAGCCCGGTTTCAGCATTTTCCAATCCAAGGATGAGCCTGAAATCTTTCGGGCTGGAATTTAGCTCAACTGTCCGGGGCGGTGAAGCCGCAGGAGGAGCAATAGGCGGGCATAGGCGTAATGCCGGCGATGCTTTTGCGCAGCGCCAGCGCCTCCGCGCTGCCAAGGATATGCGCAAGCGTATTATCGTTAATATTTCCTATCGCAAGCCTGCCGTCAAAATCCGCGCAGCAGGGCACCACCCGGCAGTCGCTGAGAATGCCGAAGTGGTGCCTCAGCCCCAGGCAGCCGTGTTTTGCTTTTCCGCCTTCCCCGCCGGGCCAGCCCCGCCCTTTTGGGTTTTTTACATTGGGACCAAAAGGGCGGGGCCAGCCAAAAATCCCCCCGAAATTAAGAAAAATGCCTTCTCCCAGTTTCACAAAATCCGCCTCCGGCCGCCCGCCGCGGGCAAAAGCCGCCAGCAGGCTTTTCAGGGTTTCCCGGAAAAAAGTCTCTTCCCCGCCGGAACGCAGGCGGAAGCCTATGGTGAGGCCGGGAGGCTTTGAAAGAGCGAATCGCGCCAGGCGGCCTATTTCGGTTTCGCGCCCGGCCGCCGGCAGGCAGGAGAGCGCCTGCAGCGAAATTGAAATTTGCGACAGGCACTTCTCGGCAAAAACGGCGGGTGGGAAGTTTTCAAGCATTGTACCGTTGGTGACGAGGTTTAATTTAAGCCCCAGACGGGTGCAGCATGCAAGTATCGCCGGGAATTCCGGGTGGGTGAGCGGTTCGCCCAGGACATGCAGCGAAATGACTTCGGCCAGTTCCCCGGCCTGCTTTGCGGCGTTTTCAAAGGTCTTTATGGGCATGACGGCCGCTGGGCGGGAAGAAGCGGCGCAGAAAACGCAGGAGAGGTTGCATGCGTTGGTTATCTCGATAAAAGCGCGTCTGAAAGGTTTTTTCATATATCAGCTGTCTTTAACAATGCTCGCGTTCTGCATTATCCTGAATCCTGCAGTTCAAGGTCATTCTCATTTGGAAACATAAGGAACAAAAATATGCAGGATTCCCCGCGTTGCGGGTCGCAAATCAAGCGCATTGCGCGCAGAATTTGCGAGGGTGTATGCCGCGCGAAGCGCACCTGAGCTCCGCGAAGGGAAAAATTCAACTGAATTTTTCAGGCTATCGGAAGCCGGTTCATCAGCCTGAAAACCTCGGTTGACCGTTAAAATCGAGCACGGTTTCGTATCATCTGTCTGGAAGAACGGAGGAACGAAACCGTGCCTATACAAACTACCACATTACAGACCGCAAAGCCAACAGCGGCAACCTTCGCCGGCAAGCCTATAACCGCCTGGGGCGGCATGTCGCTCCTCCGTATTCCCGAAAAGCCCGGGAAAAAAGTTATAATTGTATTGGATTTTAGGAAAATCGGGATCGTTTAAGGAGCAAATACCATGCCCAATCTTACCAAGGTCGGAAAAACTGAAATTCAGGAGGATACCCAGACCATGAATAAGGATTTTAAAGTTAAAGACATTGCCCTGGCCGAATGGGGCCGCAGGGAAATAGAGATAGCCGAAAAGGAAATGCCGGGTCTTTTGGCCATACGCAAAAAATTCTCGGCCAAAAAGCCGCTGAAAGGCGCGCGGATAATGGGTTCGCTTCACATGACCACCCAGACGGCCGTTTTAATAGAGACGCTCGCGGCGTTGGGGGCCGAGGTGCGCTGGTGCTCCTGCAACATTTTCTCCACCCAGGACCAGGCCGCGGCCGCCATCGCCAGAACCGGCATACCTGTTTTTGCCTGGAAGGGCGAAACGCTGGCCGAATACTGGTGGTGCACCGACCGCGCTCTTGATTTTCACGGCGGCAAAGGCCCGAACCTTATAGTGGACGACGGGGGTGACGCCACAATGATGCTGCACAGGGGCGTGGCCGCGGAGAACAACCCGAAAATACTTGACGCGAAGGCCGGAGGAGAGGATGAGCTGGAACTCAACAATTTCCTTAAAGCGGAGCTTAAGAGGAACCCGAAACGCTGGCACAATTCCGTGAAAGAATGGAAGGGCGTCTCCGAAGAGACCACCACCGGCGTACATCGGCTTTACCAGATGCACGAAGCGGGCGAACTTATGGTGCCCGCCATCAATGTCAACGACTCGGTTACTAAATCCAAATTCGACAACCTCTACGGCTGCAGGGAATCGCTGGTGGACGGTATTAAGCGGGCAACGGGCGTAATGGTGGCCGGCAAAGTTTGTGTGGTGTGCGGCTACGGGGATGTGGGAAAGGGCTCGTCCAGGTCGCTGCGCGGTTTCGGAGCGCGCGTGATCGTTACGGAAATCGACCCCATCTGTGCCCTTCAGGCGGCTATGGAGGGCTTTGAAGTTTCCACGGTGGAAGACACGCTGGGCGTTGGCGATATCTATGTGACCACCACAGGCAACAGGGACATTATCCGCGTGGAGCACATGCTCAAAATGAAGGACCAGGCCATAGTCTGCAATATCGGCCATTTTGACAACGAAATACAGGTGAACGCGCTTAAAAAGACCAAAGGCGTGACTGTTGTCAACATAAAGCCCCAGGTGGACAAGTACTGTCTGCCGGGAGATAAGTCCATCTTCATACTGGCCGACGGCCGCCTGGTGAACCTCGGCTGCGCCAACGGCCATCCCTCGTTCGTGATGAGCAACTCGTTCTCAAACCAGACCCTGGCCCAACTGGAACTCTGGACTAAAAAGATGGCCGTGGGCGTGTACAGGCTGCCGAAACAGCTGGACGAAGAAGTCGCCAGGCTGCACCTTGAAAAAATAGGCGTGAAGCTGACCCGTCTCACCCAGGAGCAGGCTGATTATATCGGTGTAAAACCGGAAGGCCCCTACAAGGCGGATCACTACAGGTATTAACCCGAAAGTTGCAGCTGACTGCAACTTTCGCCCCAAAGAGGCCGCCCTTTTCCGACGGTAAGCAAGGCGGATGAGTATTTGGTACGGCGCGCGCAAAAAAATACGCTCAAAACCTGTCAGCGAGCGTAAAAGGGCGGGGTAATCCAGCCCTTTTACCCGATTAGTTGTTGAATCATAGGGTAAAAGAGCTGCCCTTCGGGCGAATCCTGCTTGCAGGATTCGGGTTAAGCGGTTGTTGCCCTGCGTAATTTCCCCCGGCGGCCATGAAACCGCCGGGGGTTTGTATTTTAGTCAAGGCAGCGCTTTTAAAAATAATATACCCGCGTAGTTTTCCGCGGGTATTTATTTTCTTACCGTTGGTCCAGGAAAAAAACTGGTAAGGCCGTGGGAAATAATTAAGAAGAACCTTTCCTGTTTTTCCTGCGAAATAAATAATATCCGGGAGGCAATCCTTCATTCGCGCTTATATTATCAAAACTGTTCATAATGTGCTCAAAAACCATGTGATAAGCAGCAGGAAAAGATCTGTCTTTATTGCCATCGAGATTCAAATAAGCAAAAAATATCAAGCCGACATTTCCCGTTTTTATCTCAGCGATGATCTCCTTTTGTCTGTCATCCGGTGCTTTAAATAAAGGATAAATTTCGTAAATAGGGGATTTTTGCTCTAATATCGGATATGCACCGGGGTAGAAAGGGATAGTCAAAATCGTTTCACCAGGCGACAGATATTTGTCTTTGCAATGCTTTAGCATTTGAATTAAGTTCGCTATATAAACAGGCGCAAAGATATTGTCGCCCCCTAATTTCACGATTGCCGAATTTTCACTTTTTTCGGTTAACCTTTCCGCTAATAAACTATTGTTTATGACAGGATAGGATAATAGCAGCAAAATCAGTGCTGTTGCGCCTAATATCTTTTTGTTTTTATGGTTAACTAAAAAAGGCACAGATAGTAAACCAAATAATACCGGATGAAGAGAATTGGCAAGATGTTCAAGGTCGGCCCTTGAAAGGAAGTGGTGTAAACGCGGAATAGACATGAATACGCCGGCAGCCAAAACGGTTATTGCCGGATTATCAGCGAGATGTTTCCTCTTGATAAAGAGATAGACAGGAGCCGATACAATTAAAAAAAGCCACACAATTAGAATAACACCGTCAATAAAATCTTTAAATAATACAGTATTTAAAAAGCCTGTTCGTGAGTACAGATTATTCCATACCACCCATGGCCATGGAATCGGCAGGGACAAGTTAGTGGTCCCTAATTGAAATAAGGACGTTATTTGCGCCATGCAACTTTTAAAAAATCCAGGGATAGTCAGCCACATTGCCAGTAATGGCAAGTTGCCTGCAAAAAAACCGCATATATAACTTGCAAAGCGTTTTAATAAATCATGCCGGGATATCCCTGCCCAGGTGAAAACGACAATTAAGAATAGCCCTGTGGCCGCATATAAACCATGATTTAACCCAAAAAACAGAGCAAGCCCGGCGAAAATTCCTCCGATAAAGTGTCTTAAAAGAGACGGGTTTTCCATAATAAGAACGGCAAAATAAACCCCGGCCATGGCTAGGCCTGAATCGTAAGATTTATATATAGGGAATATCCAGGTTAACAGGATAATGCCGGAAACTAAGAGAAACCATAGTGGAGCGCGCAGGCGGTTTAATGTAAAAAGCCCCAATGTAAGAGTAACAAATTGAAATATGATACAGGATAATCTTACCGAAATAAAGCCGTTTCCCAAAAAAATACTCCAAAACGCGCCCCAATAATATCGCCCCGGGAAATATGACTGAAAGTCGCGAACCGGGATTTCTCTTAAAATAGTCCTCCAGGTTCCATACCACAGAAAACCTTCATCGGCTATATTAAAACCGAAATCAATCTGCTTCCAGTCCCACAATATTGTCAATAAAAACGCCATGCAAAAAAGGTATAGGAGCGGCGTGGATATAGTTTCACTTATGGGTGCTGACTTCTTCATCTTGATCGCGAGAGGGCAATGCTTTTGTAAATTTTTTAGGTGTCCGGAAGTTTCAGATGGGGGGGTTAACAATAAGTGCCCTTATATTTACTACAGATCAGGTAGCGGTCTGTGTAACAGCGCCGGGTTTGATAAGTTCCCCTATCCGCTGACCCCTGTTTTAACCCTATACCGGATTCGGCACGTCTATGAATTCTGTTTTTACCTTGAATCTGTCTTTCAGTAATTCCGCCAGCGCCTGTACGCCGGGTTTTTCGGTGTTGTAATGGCCGGCCGAAATAAAATTTGCGGCGTTTTCGCGCGCCGTTTCCTGCACGAATTCCGAGACTTCCCCGGTAATGTAGAGGTCAAGTCCGGCTTCTATGGCCTGGATGAACATAGAATCCGCGCCGCCGCTCACCACCCCCAGCGTTTTTATTTTTTTCGGGCCGAAGCGAAAACCGAGGATGTCGGAGCCTAAGTCCCCGGTAAGGGCGTTTATCACGGCGTCAATGTTCTTGCCGCCGGGGAAAGCCCCTTTAAACCCAATGCTCACTCCGTCGTATACGCCGAAAGGCTTAAGCTGTTTCGCTCCAAGCATTTTAAGTATGCGCGCGTTGTTGCCCGCGACAGGGTGCTTGTCCAGCGGCAGATGCCAGGCGGCCAGCGACATCCCGCTTTTAAAAAGCAGTTCAAGTTTTTGTTTGAAAGGGCCTTTGAAGGGCTGGACCTTGCCCCAAAGCAGTCCGTGATGGACTATAAGCAGGTCAGCGCCTGAAGCGGCCGCGCGTTTTATACATTCAAGCGAGGCCGAAACGCCGAATGCTATTTTTTTTACTTCCGGCGCGCCTTCAACCTGCAGGCCGTTCCAAGAAAGGTCCTTCGTATTTTTGCTGTCCAGGTATCCGTCTATAAAATCTATTATTTTATCCCGTTGCATGTGAATATATTACAAAATAACGAAGGGCGTCCGCCTTAGGCGAACGCCCTTTGATTTTAAATTACTAATTCTAAAACAACCAAAGCAGAAGTGTTATTTTCTGCAGCGGCCGCTTCTGACAACCTGGCTTTCCCTGTTGCAGTTGGTGACGGAGCAGTTGCCCTGCAGGCCCTGTGTGGACTGCATGCAGCGCAGTACCGCGCTGTCCTGGGCGCTCCCCTGGTCCGGGCGCAGATCGCCGGTATAAGTGGAGGGGGCGGGCTGCGGCTGTCCGGCGGCTACCGGAGCCGGGTTGAACTGGGCGGTGCAGCGGAACTGTTCCACGGAGCAGCTGAAGCGGCAGTCGCCGTGAACCTGAAGACATTCCTGACAGGCGCGCAGCTCGCTTGGGCCGCCGCCGTGTCCGCCCCAATGTTCTTCCCAACCCATGTCCGATGCCACGCAGTTCATTCTGCCGTATTGGTCATAGCCATTGTTGTAGCCGTTGTTGTTGCCATTATTGTTGTTATTATTTCCGAAGATAGCGTCAATCCATGGATTTCCCTTGTCCATTTCGAAGAAAATGGTTCTGACCGGCTGGCCTTTTTCTGTGATGACGACGGCGGTGGCTTCAGGCTTGGCTTCAGGCAGTACCGCGGTCTGCTGCTTCGGGGCCTGGGCCGCAAGCTGGTCAATGGCTCTGGGGGTCCCGGCGAAGATGTTGGCGGATGAAGCGAGTATGAACGCTGTTATGGAACATAACACTGATTTTTTCATTTAAACTATACCTCCCTTTAATTTACTTCCGTTAAAATTCTATAAATTGTGCGGGGAGGTCATTAAGGCGCTAAAGTCCTTTTGTTTTCCGGCAACAGGCCCAGGCCGGAATAGGACTAAGGGGAAAGAAGGATTGAAGAATCCGGATTCAAGATTGAAGAGTTAAGATTAAGAATTGAAGACCTGCAAATCTTGAATTGCCCATGCTGTCAGGACTATTCCACCTAATCTTGAATCTTAAATCGTGAATTTTCTTTAGCGCGGTCTTAATGCGTAAAAGTAGCCGTTTGAAAAATCTTCCGCTATATAATCGGTTATAAAATATTTTTCTCCGGCGACCGGGGCGAGCATCAGGGCCGCATACCCCCATGAGAGCGGGTTGCCGCCAAGCAGTAATTTAGGCACCCGCACTGTTACGGCTCCGCTCTCAATCCGCGCCGCCGCACGGCCCAGCAGCTTCGGCCCTCTTGCCGTAGACAGGTAAAGAGAGGCCTTGCCGGGCAAAACCTGAAGGGCGTAGTCCCAGGCGTTATCAGGGAACAGGCGTCCGTCCGCGCCGTCAAGCAGTTTTGTGGAGCCGGCGCGCGGGCTGTGGTTTATGTCAATATAAAGGTCAAAGCGCGCGTAGCTGAAACCGGCCGGGGAACGCCTGGAATTATCTATCTGAAGCGGATAAAACTTAAACACCGTTTCGGTTTCGCCGAGAGTCGTTTCAAAGGCCGAGAGTTTCCACACCTTGTAGGGGTCTGAGTCTCTGGAGAGCGCGGGAGGGCTCTCCGGCAGTTCCGGCTTTCTGGAAGAATTAACGGCTCTGAAACCGGCGGTGTCAACGCTTACAGAAAGCTTGTCCTGCGTGAGTTCACCGCTTAACATCCGGGCAAAACCTGAGAATAGCCATGCGGGCGGATTTTTACCCATAAGGCGGTAGGCATCGGAAAGGGAGTTTTGCATTTCCGTTTCAGTTCCCCGGCCCAATTCGGTATCCGTTGAGGCCAGAAGCTCCAGCTTTTGTGTGTCTTCAGCCGCGAAATAGGCCTCAAAAGCGCTTCGCGCCGCTTTGAAATCCCCCTGTTTCTCGTTCAGGTAAAGCATCAGGTCCGCGCGCGTTTTGGCGAAAGCGGCCATGGCGCCGGTTTGGGCCGGAGCGGCGGCCCAGAGTGTGTAATCCCCGCTCCAGGGGCGCGCGGCGGAAAGCTCATGTGCCGTGACGGAAGAGGAAACGGCGATTTTAAGAGCTTGTGAAACCGTAAGCCAGCCCCCGGCCGGCTTCGCGGCCAGGAAAGACAGCAGCTCTTTTCTGGTTTCCTCCCGGGCGCCGGGCAGGGTCTCGTCAAAAACGGTGAAGGCCGCGGCGGAGCCGGGCGAGGCCTGCGAAGAATATTTTACAAAGGGAACCGCGTAAACTCCGCCGCACTCAAAGACTGAGGCCGCTGTGGACACCGCGGGTCCCGTGGCCGCCCATTTCAGCCCTAAAGCTTTAGTCAAGGGCAGATAATCCGCTAAAAATCCGCCCGGCGCGCTGACCAGCCCCTGCGGCTGCATTTTGAAAGTTTTCACGTATATATCTTTAGCCTGGGCCAGGCGCAGCGCCAAAAAATATTTATCGTTCGAAGCTATGGGCGTGGAGGGCTTGTTCTGCCACAAAACGCTTTGTTCGCCGGGGTAGTAAAAAAGCGGCAGTATGGGATCTCCCTGCGCCCGCATGGCCGGCTCAAGGCGGCCTTCTATGGCTAGTTTTTTCGCTCTTTCCTCCAGGGTTTTAGGCAGGACGCCAAGGGCTGCGGTAAGCTTAAGGTCTTTGCCGGTTTCAAGCAGGTTGAAAACTTTCTCTATATTCGAATCGTCCGCCGGAATCCAAAGCAAGGATTGCTGGGCGTTTGCCGCGCGGGAGAAAGATAAAAAGAATGAAAATATCAGTAAACGCGCGCGCATTATAATCTCCTGTGTTTTGCAACTCTCGGGTTCGCGGTTCAACGGTTGGAAATCAGGGAGCACAAGAAGATCGTAAAAAAATAATCTTGAACCGTGAAATTGAACCCTTGAACCGCGGACCTTACAACCTGAGCCGTTCCCTTATTTTACGGTAAGAAGTGAAACTTTTCGGCCCGCATCCATGTCGGTGTCCGGGTTCATGGGGTCCAAAACGCTTTGACCGTCTATATTATAAAGGTAACGGTAAACGCCAGGCGGCAGCGGCACTATCGTTTCCCAGACATTTTTTCCTTTTTTCACCAGCTCAAGCGCGTCCGGATCCCATTTATTGAAATCGGCCGCCACTTTTACTTTTTTCGCCCCGCGCAGCCTGACCGAAAATTTAATAAATCGCAGCTCCGGCTGGGGCGGTTCTCCGTATTTTACGCCGCGGTAGTGCGTTTCAGGCAGCCGGGCCAGCCTTGAGGGTTTTATCGTGGCCACGCTCCAGGAATTCACGAACTTGAAATATTTCTGAATGGCGTTGTTAAAAAGCACGCTGGGCACGCTTACAATGATGAGCGCGAGCAGTGCGACCGTCAGCAGCACGGATTTTTTTTCCATCATAGCGCAGCCCTTACCCTGGGTTTGGCGCCCAGTCCGGCAACCAGATTTTCAAAGGCGGCCATTTCCCGCCTGTCGCAATCAATGATGGTGGCGATCGTTTCCGGCAGGAGGCGGGCCGTGTCCCGTATAAAGTCTTTTACGCTTTCAAAGCCTTTTTCCGCGTATCGCGCCTGCGGGCGCATCAGTTCGGCCCAGCGCCCTGGCTCCGAGGCGTTCAGGCTTACATGTACGGCATCCACCAGGCCTTTAAGCTCCGGCGCCACATTCCTTCCGCAGATAAGGTTTGCCAGGCCATTGGTGTTCAGGCGTATCTTCATGCCGGAGGGAACGGGGGCCGCGCCGCCTGATCTGATCAGGCGCGCTGTTTCCAGAACGGCGTCCCAGCGCATGGCGGGCTCTCCGTAACCGCAAAAAACCAGTTCGTCAAATGATTTTTCCGCGTAAGTTTGAGCCGCCAGCCGCGCGACCTCCGCGGGGGACGGCTCAAGATCCTCAAGGTTTAAATTGGCTCCGCGATAGTCCATGTTCCACTTGTTTTTTATGCAGAAAACGCAGGCAGTGGGGCAGCGGTTGGTGAGGTTAACGTAAAGCCCGGTTTTATAACGGTAGACTATGCTGGGCTTGGTTGTGTTCATTGGATAAAATTCAAAATTAAAGATTCAAGATTCCAGATTTAAGATCAGATGCGGTATTCCACCGCTATTCGCTATTCTCTCCCCACTTATTCTATCATTTAGTCATGCGGATTTTAATAGCACCCAACGCATTTAAGGGCACACTTTCAGGCCGTGAGGCGGCCGCGGCGCTTGAAAGCGCTTTACAACCGCTCTTCCCTGACGCGGTTTTTGAACAGATTCCGGTTTCAGACGGCGGCGACGGCTTAATTGACGCTCTCTCTCCGGCGCTGGGCGGGCGTATCATAAGCGTCAACGTCAACGGGCCTCTTGGCGGGAAAGTTAAAGCGCGTCTGGCTTTGGCCGGTCAAACCGCCGTTATAGAAATGGCGGAGGCTTCCGGTCTGAAACTCCTGAAACCCGGAGTCAGAAAACCGATGGAGGCCGGCACCGCGGGCGTGGGAGAATTAATAGACGAAGCTTTAAGATCGGACGCCCGCGAAATTATAATCGGGCTAGGGGGCAGCGCGTCAAATGACGGCGGAGCCGGCTGCGCGGCCGCCTTCGGCTTTAAACTGCTTGATAAAAAAGGCCGCGCCATCGGTCCGGGCGCAAAAGGCCTGCTTGACCTGGCTTCCATATCCGGGCTTAATGCCGCGTTGAAGCTGGAAAAAGTGAAAGTGCGGGCTTTGGCGGATGTCGTCAACCCGCTTTGCGGCCCGCACGGTTCGGCCAGAGTTTACGGTCCGCAAAAAGGCGCCGGTCCCGCGCAGGTGAGGCTTATGGAAAAAGCGCTTATGAATTACGCGGCCGTTATAAAAAGGGATATTGGTTCCGCTGTCGCCCGTCTTGAAAGAGGGGCCGCGGCGGGCGGGCTTGGCGCGGGACTTTACGCTTTTTTCGGGGCGGAGCTTTTAGACGGCGCCGGCTTCGTTCTGGAAAAACTGGATTTCAAAACTAAAGTGAAAGCGGCGGATCTGGTGATAACGGGAGAGGGACGCTTTGACGACCAGACTTTTTCAGGCAAGGCTCCCGCCGCCGTGGCCGCCATGACAAAGACTTTCGGAAAACCGCTGGTTATGGTATGCGGCAGTTCCCGTTTTATCGCTAAAAAAAAGCTTTCCGCAGCCGGCATAACCGCCGTTATTGACGCCTCAAAATATTTTTCGCTCAAAGAATCGCTCTCTCACCCGGAAGAAACCCTGCGCCTGGCGGTTCAAAAGGAGCGGGGAAACGTATTAAGAATTATGGATGAGAGAAAATAGAGAGAAGCGGTATGGCATTGTCAAAAGGCCCACGCCGCACTGGGTCTTTTGACAAAACATAAAAGGCCGAAGGCCTCAAGTCATGGAAGTCCGGATTTTATTATATTGTACGTTGCGGCGGGGCGTAGACAGTGAAAAATTAAAGTCTGTTTAAAATTCCACACCCTTACACCCCATTTTTAACCTGACCTGACTTTTATGCGCATAGGAATTCTAGTTGAGAAACGGTATCTTTCCCAGGCCCAGCCGGGCGGCTTGATCGCGGCTCTGCGCGCCGCGGGCCATGAGACGATTTGTCTTGACCCTGAGGCCTCGGCTTACGCGCTGGAAGACAGCCGGTGGACTGAAAACCTGGATCTTATAGTGGCGCGCGGCCGCAGTTTGCATCTTCTCTGCCTGCTTGGCTGGGCTGAAGCGCGCGGAGTGCGCGTCATAAATCGGCGTTCCGCAATCGCCTCCGTTCATAACAAAGCCGATATGGCGGTGCTATTGGCCGGGGCCCGTCTCCCCACGCCTCAGACATTCCTCGGGCCGGTTCAGGAACTGTATAAAACTATTCCGTCCTCCGCCTACCCGATCATCCTCAAACCGATCTTCGGCGACAACAGCCGCGGTCTTCGTCTTGTGCACTCCCCGGAAGAAATGAAGCTGGTTGAATGGCCCGAGCCGGTTGCTTTAGCGCAGCATTTTATAGTCAATGACGGCCATGACCTCAAGCTTTACGGTATCGGGGACGAGATCTGCGCGGTGCGCAAACCTTCGCCTTTCGGCCTTGCAGTCAATGAAGGCGTTGGCGGCGGGAAAAGCCGCGCGGCGAAAGTTGAGCTTGTGCCGCTGACTACCGGGCTGGAAGATTTAGGCCGCAGTCTGCGGCGACTGTTCGGCCTGGAGCTCTACGGAGTGGACTGTATTGAAACTCCGGAAGGCCCTGTTGTAATTGAAGTGAATGAGTTCCCAAATTATACCGGCGTGCCTGACGCTGACCGGCGGCTGGCTGATTATGTAACCCGCGCGGGAGGAGAAAAGGCGCATATATGAAGATAGGCATAATCATGTCGCGTAAGGCGGCGGACCGCAAAAGTATCGTAATGCCGGAAGTGGTGCGGCTGCTCACGGAATACGGCGTGCAGGTGGAAATTATCTACCCGGAGGACCATCTTAACCGTCTGTGTCAGCTGCGCCCCGTTAACGACCTTTACGTGCTCAAAGATACCGGCGATATGGGCCTGGGACTTGCCGGTATCCTCCACGCAGCCGGGGCCGCGATCATTAACCCTTATCCGGCTTCCGTTATCCTCCGCGATAAGATCGCCTCCACCGGGGTTCTCAAGGCCGCGCAGCTGCCGGTGCCCGATACCTTTGTGACATCGGAATTGCATCAGCTCGCTTATTTGCTGAAAGACGGGCCGCTGGTCATCAAGCCGTATCGCGGAAAAGACGGGCAAGGGGTGCGGGTGGTGAGAGAGGAGAGCGAACTTGTCCATCCGTTAGACCGCCGTCGGGAACCGGTTTTCGCCCAGCGCTACCGCAAGCCGGACGGGCCGGACCACAAGCTGTATGTGATAGACGGGCAGGTGTTCGGGGTGCTGCGCAAATGGCCCGCCGCCACTTACAAGGAAAAACTCGGCGTCCCCTTGACGGTTACGCCCGCCCTGCGTAATTACGCCCTTCGCTGCGGCGAGGCTTTCGGCGTCAAGATTTTCGGGCTGGATGTCGTTATCAGTAAAGGCGAACCCTACATAGTGGATGTGCAGAGTTTCCCCGGGTTTAAAGGGGTGCCGGACGCCGCGCTCCGGCTGGCGGATTATATTTACCATGTGGGCCGTCAGGTATTAAATAAAAAGACGTGAATTTTCCGCCGCAGTTCCCGCCGTTTTCTCCACGCAAAGTCACCTTTTTTCGCGAAGGGATTGGACACAGGGCCCAAGGTTTATTAGGCCATTTGTTTTTATATACAAGGTCCAAAGACTCAAGGCAACCAGCCGGACAAAAAGATAGAGTGAGCATATGGCATGTATTGGATTTTTACGGACAGCCGCGTTTGCCGGAGATAATTTATGAAGGCGGTTGTAATCGGCGCCGGCCGGATAGGTTGCGGGCTGGCGGGCCAGCTTTTGCGCGATTCAGGGCACGAGGTGGTTTTTGTCGCCCGAAGCCCCGCGATTGCCGAACATTTTAACCGGGTGGGCCGCTACTGCGTGCGGCTGGTGGGGCAGGGGGAAACGCGGGAGGTGATGGTTGACGGGATACGCGCCGTATGCGCGGCTGAAATTGAGTGCGTGACTGAGGAGATAGCGGCCGCGGATCTTATCATTACCTCGGTCGGCTGCGATAATATTAAAAACATTTCCGGGCTTCTGGCCGCCGGCATAGAGCGGCGTGTAAAGCCGGTAAATGTGCTGGCTTTTGAAAATTCCGGAAGCATCGGACCCTCGCTGCGCGGCTGGGTGGGTCAGCATCTGCCGAAAGACTTTCCGTTGGACCGCCACGGCTTCGCCGGGGTCCTGATCTCCAGGGCCGTTACCCAGCGCATAGGCAACCCCGGGTCGGACGAGCCGTTCATATTCGTGGGGGACACTTATTCCAGATTTATCGTGGACGCTGCGGACCTGCGCGGGACGCTTCCTCATATAGAGGGTATGCTGGTGGCCGACAATTACGAAGCCTGGGTCCAGAAAAAATTTGCTATGTTCAGCGCCGCGCACGCCACCACCGCTTACCTGGGCCATCTGAAAGGTTATCGATATATACATACCGCCATCAGGGATCCGCAGATCTGCGCCGCGGTGCTGGCGGTCATAAAAGAGGGTCAGCAGGGACTGGCGGCCCGCTACGGCAAGGAGATAGCGGGCGACGACAGCGACTGCCGGGAGATCCTTGAGCGTATCGGCAATGCGCAGTTATGCGACCATATCGACCGCGTCGGGCGCGAGCCCGGCCGGAAACTGAAACACGACGACAGGCTGGTGGGAACCGGGCTGCTGGCCGAGGCGGCCGGTGTGGAGCCCAAAAACATCGGATTAGCCATCGCGGCGGCGCTATTCTTCAATAAGTACAGCGATTCTTCGGCGTTTGAGCTGCATCACTATGTTTCCACTCAAGGGGGGGTGGAGACCATTCATAAATTTTGCGGGATCGACAATACAAGCTCGCTTGGCCGGTCCGCCACGGATGCCTGGTACCGGCTTTTCGATGGGTGGCAGCATGGCAGGGTGTTGCTTGACCTTGAAAGCATGACCTGGAATTAGGGCAGGGTATAGGTGATAGGGTTGAGGGTGCGGAAATAAGGAACTCCTTCGCTATACCCTAACCTCTAACCCCTATGCCCTTTCCTTTAGGAGGCACAATGCGGCTTTGTTTCATGACGGCAAGGCGGGATCCGCCTGTGCCCAGCCAGATCGTCCTGGATGCTTCGGAGATATTGTCCCGGAAGGGCTACCAGGTAGAGAGCGAGATAGCCGAGGAAATGCTGACGCGGCTGGACGATATTAAAACGGAAAACACTCTCTATCTTCTTAAATCCTACACCGACCTGGCCCTCAGTCTTGCGGGGGTGCTTTACGGGCTGGGGGCCAGGATCCTTAATCCCTACCCTTCCTGCGCCGCCTGCCGTAATAAAATAATCTCGCTTCACTATCTGCGCGCCGGAGGCATCCCCGCCCCGCGTTCCTGGATTACCGGGGATATGGGTCTTCTCATTCCGCTCGTCAAACAGACTCCGCTCATCGTCAAGCCCTGTATGGGATGGCGGGGGATAGGCATTAAAGTGGTGCGGACCCCGGAAGAGGTCAAAGCGCTGCCCGCTCCGCAGGGCCCCGTGCTTATCCAGGAGTTCCTTGAAGGAACCGGAGAGGATCTGCGGCTTTATGTCGCGGGAGAGCGGGTTTTCGCCATACGCAAACCATTTTCCACCACCAGCTATTCGGTGCCCGGACGGTCATGCCCGGTCACTCCGGAGGAACGCGACATAGCCCTGCGCTGCGGTAAGGCCTTCGGCCTCGGCCTTTACGGGTTGGATCTAATTGAGACGCCGCGCGGACTTTCAGTAGTGGATGTCAACTGCTTCCCCGGCTATAAAGGCGCGCCGAACGCGGCCCAGGCCGTGGCGGATTATATAGAAAGTTACGCCGCGGGAAAAATTTCTCTGGCCCTCCCTTCCCCCGGGAGCGGCAGATGAAATTAAAAGTGCCGCGCGTTTCGCCTGAACTCCTGGCGCTTATCGGCGAGGGATTTCTGTCGCGGCTGAGTTTCGGAATCGTCAGTTTCGCCCTGCCTTTATACGCCTATCACCTTGGCATGAGCATGACCGCCATCGGCGTTTTGTTCGGCGTTAACGCCGTGGCGGAAGTTTCCCTGAAACCGTTTATGAGCCGGTTTGCGGACCGCTTCGGTTTCAAACCAAGCCTGAGCCTGGCCATCGCAGCCAGAAGCGCGCTCGCATTAATGCTGGCATTCGCCGGCGCGCCGTGGCAGCTCTACGGCATACGCCTGCTGCATGGCATGATAGAATCCCTGCGCGACCCGGCCATAAACTCCATGCTGGCTGAACGCGGCGGAGAGAAATCCGTGGCGTCCGCTTTTTCATGGTATTGGACCGCGCGCTACACCGCCAGCGCCATCGGCAAGACTGCGGCCGGGCTGCTGCTGGCCTGGACCGTCTCCAACTATAAATTTGTTTTTCTCTGCGCTTTCGCCCTGTCTGTATTGCCTTTATACGTGGTGCTGCGCTATACCAAAGAGCAGCCCCGTTCAAATCCTCCGGAAAAAGCCGCTTCCGGTCCTGAGCCGGCGCGGGCCCGCTCCCCCAAGGTCCCCATACTGACTTTCGCGGGTTTCGGGTTCCTGATTACCAGCACCAGCGCGATGCTGAACTCGCTCTTCCCGCTTTTAGCGACCAAGTACGCGCATCTAAGTGAAGCCCAGACCGGCCTGATTTTCGGGGTTTCAACCACTCTCATGCTGGTTTCAGGCCCGCTTTTCGGTTGGCTTTCCGATAATGTCAGCCGCAAGCTTGTGCTTCTTATCCGGAGCGCCTCAAACACTATTTCTTCTTTGCTTTATTTGATCTTCCCCACGCTGGCGGGCGTGGCGGTGGGCAAGGTTGTGGACGACATGGGCAAGGCGGCGTTCCGCCCCGCCTGGGGCGCCATGATGGCAAAGATATCGGGAGCGGACCGCGCCCGCCGCGCCCAAACCATCGGCACTATGACCATCGGCGAAAACCTTGGCGAGACGCTCGGCCCGGTCATGGGCGGGTTCCTGTGGAACACATACGGCGTAGCCTGCCTGCTGATCGCCCGCGCGGTTCTGGCTTTAAGCGCCGAGCTTTATGCGATATTTATTATTGACCCGCACATAACCCCTTCAGGCGAGCTCAAGGAAGAGCGCGGCGTTCTTGGCCGCGCCCAGGCGCAGTAAATCGTGGTTGTAAATTTTTCCCGCCGCCGCTAAAATCAGAATTATTTTTGTATTTAATGAACTGCCGGTAAGTGTGGTAGCGTAATAACATTCCTGGCTGCCGGCAGGCGTGTAAATATCGCGCCCGGCGGAAAAAACAACGGCATTCTTGTTGTTCAATATTTATGTTTTATCTGGGAGAGAACTCCTCGATTTTTGATACAATGGGCCTGTGAACAAAGGAAAAAACCTTCTATGAAAGCGATTATACTGCCGACGGTGTTTCAGATCTTGTTCTTAATTCTTCCGGCCGCCGCGCAGGATCTATCCTCCTCGACGGCGGTCGTTTACGGGGACAGCAGGACAGGCCATGAAATCCACAAAAAAATAGTGGCCGGAATCCTCCGCTGGAAACCCGCCGCCGTTTTTCATGTGGGGGACTTCGTCGGCAAAGACAAAAATCTCAATGAGTGGGCCCGGTTCCGCGAAATAACCGCGGAATTAAGGAACAAAACGGATTTCTTTCCCGCGAGGGGCAACCACGAGGGCAACGGCAAGAACTATTTCCGGCAGTTGGAAATTCCCGGCAACAAGAAATGGTATTCGCTGGACAGGAACGGGATCAATTTTATTATTCTGGATTCGGAAAGCGCGCTCGGGAAAGGTTCGGAACAATACAACTGGCTTGCAGCGCAATTATCAACCTCTTCCGGCAAAAATCTCTTTACCGCTGTCATTATGCATATTCCGGTTTTCACCTCAGGCAAACACGGCTCCGACCGGGAACTGGCGGCCTCTCTGGTCCCGTTATTTGAAAAATACGGAGTGGACATAGTATTTGCCGGCCACGACCACGATTATGAACGGCTGTACAAAGACGGCGTTTGTTATATAGTAACGGGCGGAGGCGGCGCCCCGCTTTACGACCTCAAAAAGAAGAATCCATACAGCCAGCTGTTTCTTAAAAAATACAATTATTGCGTGCTTTCCGTTTCTGAAGACGGTCTTTCCATAAACGTATTTGACGAGGAAAACAAGCGATTGGATTCGTTTATCGTGCCAAAACGCAAAGCGCGCGGGGAAAAGGCGGAAGTGAACCGCGCCCAGGCGCAGTAAATCGCAGTTGCAAGGGTTCCCCGCCGCCGCTAAAATCAGAATTATTTTTTGTATTCAATGAACCGCTGATAAGCGATGGTCGCGTAAGAATATTTCTGGCTGCCGGCAGGCGCGTGAATGTCCCGCCCTGCGGATACTACGATGGCGTGCTGGTCGCTCAATTTAAATTTGAAACCGAGATTCGCCAAAACGCGTTTTTCATCGGCATTGTTTAAATCAGAGCCGGCAATTTCACACAGAATAGCGAGTTTGTCCGTAAGCCGCGTCCCCGCGCCTAAGCTGGCGAAGGCGGCAATATGCGTATCCTCGGAGGACCTTTCACCGGAGACATTCGCGGTGACGGAGAATTTGCCGAACTCTTTCGTTAAAAGAAAAGGCAGCTCGTAAGTTACGCCCTTTTCGGCCACTCCGCCTTCGCCGCCTTCTTCCCTGGCGCCTGCGAGTTTTGAGCCCGGAGTTAGAAACTCGATTTGAGGATACACAGCCAGCGATAAACCGTTCTTTTCATTATCATAGAACTTGTACTTCACGCCAATTTTTGAATTTGAGATGCCGCGGGCTTTCTCGCCTGTGTTGTCGTTGAAAACATAGGGAACTTCGTATTTTAACTGAATGGTCTCCCCGACGCCGTAATTGATATCCAATAATGGCACTTCATAAGACTTGCTGTCTTTGGAAAGAACGGCATCGAACACGGCGTTGATCTCCCAGCTTTTAGGGCCGGGAGTGCCTGTATCGTCGGATATCATCGGAGGCGAGCCGACAGTCATTTCAACAGGCTCCGAATCCTCAGCAAAAGCGGCGGATGCGACAAAACCCGAAACAAGAACAGCGGTTAAAATACGGGCGTATACCTTCATTTTTTTCTCCTTTTCCTGCATTTATAAACAAAAGCCCTCTTTCAGGTGTAAAACCATGTATTTGCGACAGCCGCCGCTTATTTTCCCACCACCAGCAGGGTAAAACTGTCCTTTGTCGGCTGGGGTTTGGGCGTTTTTCCGTCTTTGTCGGCTTTGACCGGCAGGAATTTGGCGGACGGCAGATAGATGTTATGGGTTTTAGGGTCGATCGCCATGGTGCGGGTGCCTTTCCTGGTGGGCACTGTCTGAACAACCTCAAACTTGCCGGGTGAAATTTCCCGGGCTATAGTAAAAGTCCCGTCCCCGTTCGCGCTGAAGATAAAACCGGTTTCAGGGTCAAAAGCGTTGCCGTCTACGTCTTCGCCGATAGGTACGGCGGCTATAACTTTGCCTTCATTGGCGTCCAGTACGGTCATTATTTTATTGTCGCAGCCGGAGAATATTCTGCGGTTCTTTTTGTCAAAACCCATTCCCGACGGCTCCTCGCAAGGCTTCAGAGGATAGCGTTTTGTAATCGTAAGGTTCCGGCTGTCAAGTTCAACCACCTCGCTGGTATCTTCCATGTTCACATAAACCCGGCCTTCTCCATCCGCCGCGGGAAATTCCGGCTTGCCGCCAAGCGCGATAGTGGCTACGACGGTTCCTGAAGAAGCGTCAATCACCGTGGTATCATGGCTCTTGCCGTTGAACGTGAAAACCCTGTTCGTGGCCGGGTCGAAGAGAATTGAGTCCGGATTGCCGCCGGTCTTTACCTGGCCGAGCACTTTTAAAGTCGTCAGGTCAAAAATGGTGGCGCTGTCCGCTTTGCCGTTGCTGGTAAAGCCCCTGTTTAACGCGGGAGCGATAGCTATCCCGTGCACACCCGGAGTATCGGGTATATCTCCCGCCAGCTTATTTTTCTCTATATCCACTACCATCACATGCGTGGCTCTGGAAATATACAAACGCCGGGCCGCGCCGTCCACGGTAAGATAATCCCAGCGGCCTTCACCGCCCAGCTTGATCTTCTTTATCACGCGGTAGCCGGGGCCCGCCGCGTTAACCGCCGCGACAGACGCCAGCGCGCAGATAAAACATACTGTTTTCAGCAACTTTCTTTTCATGTCAGGTTCCGCCTTCCGGGACATTTTAAGATCCCCGGTTTTTTAAGTTTGGTAGCATATTCTATTGTAATATACATAATATCGGGGATTTCGGGCCACTTTTCCCGCTTCTGGCCCGCAAAAATATTGATTAACAGATTATATTTTTAATATCATATAGTTCAGGTTTAAACAAAGCGGACTTGTTATTTCGCGGAGGTTCCTAAATGGGTTCTCACCAGTCAAACCAGATTTCTTTCGGCACGGACGGCTTCAGGGGTATAGTGGCCCGCGGTTTCACCTATGAAATTGTAAGAAAAATAGCGCAGGGTATGGCGGATTATATCGCCTATAAGCATATGCGCAGTCCGGAAAAGCCGCAGGTGGTAGTGGGCTACGACCGCCGTTTCATGGGTGAGCGTTTCGCCCGCGCTTTTGCCGATATTCTGGCCGCTAACAAACTTACTGCCGTGCTCGCTGACGGGCCGCTTCCCACGCCCGCGATCAGCCTGCTCACGGTTAAAGGTTATGGCCTTGGCGTGGTTATAACGGCGAGCCACAACCGGCACTTCTATAATGGCATTAAAATAAAGCAGAACGGGCGCTCGGCGCCGCCTTCCGTGACAGCCGAGATAGAAAATTATTCGGCAAAAGCCGTGCCCATGCGCACTCCCGCCAACCCGCCGGCGGCCGTAAGATCCTTTAAAAAAGTTTACGTTGATTACCTGAACTCCAAATTGCCCGCAGCGGCGATAATGGCCAAACTGCCCGGCCCCGTGGTAGTGGATTTTATGCACGGTACCGGAGCCGAGCTTGCGGAAGAGATCTTTAAATCGAAAAATATCATAAAGATCCGCGCCGCCCACGACCCGCTTTTCGGCGGCATGGCGCCTGAGCCGGTGGAGCAGAACCTGGTACCGCTGATCGAAGCCGTAAGAAAGAATAAAGCGCTTTTCGGCGTGGCGCTTGACGGAGACGCCGACCGTTTCGCTTTGGTCTCCGACAAGGGCCAGTATATGACCCCTTGCCAGATAGCGCCCATGCTTTTTGAATACCTGCTTAGCCGGAACAAGTTCAAGGGGAAGCTGGCCCAGGCCGTTTCCATGGGCTATCTTACCCGTCGCATTGCCAGGGCGCATAACCTGCCTTTTGAGGAAACTCCGGTGGGCTTCAAATATATAGCCGAGAAAATGCTCTCCGAGGATGTGTCTTTCGGCGCTGAGGAATCCGGCGGTTACGCCTGGAAGGGCAATCTGCCGGAGCGCGACGGTCTGCTTACCGCTTTGATGTTCATGGAAATGGCTGTTAAGACCAAAAAAACCGTTTCGGAACTTTACAAAGGGATTGAAACTAAATACGGCAGGTCTTTCTTTGCCAGGAGGGATTTCGCGCTTGAAAAGCCGATCCCCAATAAACACTCCTTCGCCGTGAAAATAAAAAAGAAGCTGCCAAAGACGCTCCTGGGCAGGAAAATAGCCGAGACCAGCACCATGGACGGCCTCAAAATAATTTTGGAAGACGACAGTTGGCTTTTAATGCGTCCTTCCGGCACGGAGCCGCTGCTTCGGACCTATGCCGAAACGGACAGCCCGGAGAATACAAAAAAATTTCTTGAGTTGGCGCTTAAACTGACGGACCAGAAATAAATCTGGAATAACCAGGAGGATACATGAACTTCAAGGGGAAAAGGCTGGTAAGCTCGGAATCGGTGACGGAAGGACACCCGGACAAGGTCTGCGACCAGATTTCGGACGCGGTGCTGGACGAGATAATGAAAAAAGATCCGGCGGGCCGCGTGGCCTGCGAAACTTTCATCACCAGGGGCCTCGTGGTGGTGGGCGGCGAAATTACGACCAAAACCTATGTGGATGTGGATACCCTGGCGCGCCAGGTTATAAAGGACATCGGCTATACCCACGCCAAGTACGGATTTAACTACGAAACCTGCGCGGTGGTAAATGTTATAGGCCGCCAGTCCCCCGATATCGCCCAGGGAGTGGATACCGGCGGAGCCGGCGACCAGGGTCTGATGGTCGGGTATGCCTGCGATGAAACCCAGGAGTTCATGCCCATGTCGCTGGTGCTGGCGCACCGCTTGAGCATGCGGCTCGCGGAAGTACGGAAGAAAAATATTCTGGATTATCTGGGACCCGACGGCAAATCCCAGGTGACCGTGGAGTATGTGGACGGCAGGCCGAGGCGCATTGAAACCGTGGTGCTTTCTTCGCAGCACACCGAGGATATCCTTGACAAGACCGGCATGCACATCACCGAGACCTCCAAGCGCGAGATCATTGAAACGGTGGCCCTGCCGGTGCTTGATAAAAACCTGCTGGATAAAGACACCCGGTTCCTGATAAATCCGACCGGTAAGTTCCTGGTGGGCGGCCCGCAGTCCGACACCGGCGTGACCGGCAGAAAGATCATAGTGGACACCTACGGCGGCGTGGCCCCGCACGGCGGCGGCGCTTTCTCCGGCAAAGACTCGACCAAAGTCGACCGCTCGGCCGCCTACATGGCGCGCTATGTGGCAAAAAATATAGTAGCCGCGGGCCTGGCCCGGGAGTGCACCCTGCAGGTTGCCTACGCGATCGGCGTGGCGGAACCCGTGGGGCTTTATGTGGACACCCACGGCAGCGGCGTGATCTCGGATGAGAAGCTTGCAAAAATAGTGCTGAACTCTTTTGATTTCACGCCCCGCGGCATAATAAGATATCTTAAACTGCGCGAGCCCGTCTTCAGAAAAACCGCCTCTTACGGCCATTTCGGACGCATGGACGTGAAGTTTGAGTGGGAAAAAATCAACGCCGCCGAAATGCTCAGAAAAAAAGCCATGAGCGGAGTGAAAATCCGCGTCGCGGCGAGGGCATAAAATTTAAGGCTGGCCCGCCAGGCAACCCGGCGGGTCCGCGGCTGAGGGAACGCCGCACCGCGGTTTCCCCTTTGCGCGAAAATTTTCAACAGGGAAATCCGGGGTTGAAGCGAAAAGGGGGCTTGTTATGAAAGTCTTGATAGTTGACGACAACGAGCTTGCGCGCTATATTATCAGATCCATGCTGGACAAGCTGGGCCACGAGGTGGTGGGCGAAGCCGGGGACTCCGCGGAAGCGGTGCGGCACTTCACCAGGTTAAACCCTGACGTGGTGTTTTTGGACCTTATCCTGCCGGGCAAATCCGGGGTGGAGATATTTGACGAATTGCGCAAGATCAACCCGAAGCCTAAAATAGTCATTCTCACCGGAGTGGAGCAGGAGGAAATAGACCGGAAGCTTTCCGAAAAGGGAGCCGACGCTATAATGCACAAACCTTTCTCTTACGCGGAGTTTAAAAAATTACTGAAAAGCATCGCCTGAGACACTGGCCTGCCGCGGGCCTCTGGCGTAGTTCGCGGCTGAGGCGGCGCCGGGTACACTATCATGAACTCTAACAGCATCCTTGAAACCATCGCAGTCGCGGGCCTTGAAAAGTGCGTGGGAAAGCTCTCAAAAGTATCCGCCGGCCGCTGGAGCCTGGCGGATGTGAGCGTATCCCGCAGCGCTTTAAGCGAAATAGCGCTTGAGCGCCGCGCGGGAAAGGGCGGGACGGCCGTATATTTTGAAATTTCCGGAGCCCATCCTTTCACCGTCATGATAATTTTTCAGTCCGCTGATATAGAGCTCATCTCAAAGTGTTTCCTTGGTTTCGCTTTCCCCCGTATGGCCGATATAGACCATGCGCATGAACTGCTGCTTTCGGAACTTGGAAACATCATACTCAATGCGTTCATGGGCTCGCTTTCCAACGCTTTAAAACTAAGCTTTGTCCCGTCCGAGCCGAAGTGCCTGACGGGCAAGCCGCAATTTTTGCTCGAGTCCCTTTTAGCCGGCCTTGATAAAGAGCAGAAATACAGCCTTATTTCAATTATGCTCGACCTGCAATGCGGCCATCTTGTCACCCAGGCCGAAGTTATAGGCATTATCCCGAAAAAACTTGAGGAAGAGCTTGAAAAAGCTTCCGGCGGAAAATTTTCAGGGGATTTGCGGTAAGTGTGACGAAAAACTCATTTAACAAGGGGGGCTTGTTATGAAAGTGTTGATAGTTGAAGACAATGTGCTTACGCGCTATACCATTAAATCCCTGCTGAAAAGGCTGGGCCACAAGGTGGTCGGCGAAGCCGGGGATTTCGCGGAAGCGGTGAGCTGTTTCATGGAGTCGAAACCGGACGTGGTGTTTTTAGACCTCATTCTGCCGGGCAAGTCCGGGGTGGAGATACTTGAGGAATTGCGCAAGATCGACCCGAAGCCCAAAATAGTCATTATTACCGCCGTGGAGCAGGAGGAAATAGACCGGCAGCTTTCCGGCAAGGGAGCTGACGCCATAATGCGCAAACCTTTCTCTTTTGAAGAGTTTAAGGATCTATTGAAAGCCATCGCCTGAGACACTGGCCTGCCGCGGGCCTCTGGCGTAGTCCGCGGCTGAGGCGGAGCCGGAAACACTACCATGAACCCTGACAGCGCCCTTGAAACCATCGCAGCCGCGGGCCTTGAAAAATGCCTGAGCAGCCTCTCAAAAGCCTCCACCGGCCGCTGGAGCCTGGCGGATATGAGCGTGTCACGCGGCGCTTTAAGCGAACTAGCGCTTGATCGCCGCGCGGGAGAGGGAGGGACGGCCGTCTATTTTGAAGTTTCCGAAGACCACCCTTTTGCCGCCATGCTGATTTTCCGGTCCGCGGATAGAAAGCATATCTCAATGTGTTTCCCCGATTACGATTTTCCGCGCCTGGTCGATATTAACCAGGCGGAAGATCTGCTGCTTTCGGAACTTGGAAACATCATACTCAATGCGTTTACGGGTTCGCTTTCCAACGCTTTAGAACGAAGCTTTATCCCGTCCGGGGTGAAGTCCCTTAAGGGCTCGCAGCGGTTTTTGCTTGAGTCGCTTGCGGCCGGTCTGGGTAAAGGACCGAAGTACAGTCTTATTTCGATCATGCTTGGCCTGCAATGCGGCCAGCTTGTCACCCGGGCCGAAGTTGTAGGCATTATCCCGGAAAAACTTGAGGAAGAGCTTAAAAAGTGCTCCATCGGCGATAATAAAATATGATAAAAAAAACAATTCCTTTCGCGATTTTTTTTCTGTTATTCTCCGCGGCCGCGTCCGCGCAGGTGCGGGTGACGGCGGTATCCTGGGAGTCTTCATCTCCGCGCGCCAAAACCTGGACGCCGTTCATGCCGGTAGCCGGGCTGAAGCTTACGGCGCACCAGAAACTGACGGACAAGCTGCGCGCTATCTTTACCGTGCACAATTCATCCGCGTCCGCGGTGGAGGGCATTGTACTGCGCTATGCCCTGCGCCTTCGCCTGATCAAAGACGGAGACAGCCCGGAAAACGGGGTTTGGAACGTGCCTTTCCGCGTGGAAGAACTGCGTCTCGCCAAAGCGGGAGCCGGAGAGTCAAAGCAGGTGCGCGCCGAGCGCTTTGGACTGAACGAACAGATAAAAAAACTGGCCGGTACGGGCTTTTGGTTTGACGCCCTGAAGCTGGAAGTAACGGTCGATCCCCGTTATGGGGTGGAACTCCCCGGCATAACGCAAGAGTCTGTTCTCCCGGTAACGGATAAATAGCGAACAGGAAAGGAAAAACAGAAAAGACATTAATATCCGTATTACCACCACTGTTCGCCATTCGCTAGTTACTATTCGCTGTAGTTCTTATGCTTGACCTTAAATTTCTGCGTTCCAATCCCGGATCCGCCAGGGCCGCCCTCAAAGACAGGGGCGGGCGTTACCTTCCGGCGCTTGAGAAGGTTCTTGAAACCGACGCCCTGTGGCGCGGCCTGCTCGCCGAAACCGAGGACCTGCGCTCAAAGCGCAACGAGGTTTCAAAAAAAATACAGGTGTTTAAACTCGCCAAAAACGAGGCTGAAGTCGCGCTCGCGATGGCCGAGGCCAACACTGTTAAAGCGGCCATAAAAGAAAGGGAGGACCGGCTCTCCTTCCTTGAACAAGAGCTGAATACCCTGCTTTTAGGCGTGCCGAACCTCCCTCATGAAAGCGTGGTCAGGGGCGCGGGCCCTGAAGACAATAAAGAAGTGTTCGCGGACGCGTCAAACCGGCGCGAGTTCTCTTTCAAGCCGCTTGACCATCACGCCATCGGAGAGAAACTGGGAATACTCGATTTTGAAACCGCCACCAGGCTTTCGGGCGCGCGCTTCGCCCTCCTGAAAGGCGCGGGCGCCCGCCTTGAGCGCGCCATCATTTCGCTGATGCTTGATGTCCACACCCTTGAGCACGGTTATACCGAAATTTTCCCGCCTTTCCTTGTGAACGCGCAAACCATGACCGGCACCGGCCAGTTGCCCAAGTTTGAAGAGGAACTTTATAAAACAGCTTCCGAGCCGCCGATGTATCTTATCCCCACGGCGGAGGTCCCGCTTACCAACATGCACAGGGGAGACATCCTTAAAGAAGAAGATCTGCCTAAGCGCTTTGCCGCCTACAGCGCCTGTTTCAGGCAGGAGGCGGGTTCCTACGGCAAGGACACCCGGGGGCTTATACGCAACCACCAGTTCAACAAAGTGGAGCTGGTGTGGCTGACAAAACCCGAAGAGTCCATGGCGGCCCTGCTGAGCCTCCGCTCCGACGCCGAAAAAATACTTAAACTCCTTAAGATCCCTTACCGCGTTCTGGAACTATGTACCGGCGATATGGGCTTTTCCTCGGCTAAAACCTACGACCTTGAAGTCTGGATGCCGGGCGAAAACCGTTTCAGGGAAATTTCCTCCTGTTCCAACTGCCTGGATTTCCAGGCGCGGCGTATAAACATCCGTTTTAAGCGCGCGGGCGCCGGTAAAACGGAATTTGTTCATACGCTCAACGGCTCGGGCCTGGCCGTGGGCCGCACTTTCGCGGCCATACTTGAAAATTACCAGCGGGAAGACGGCTCCGTTGCCGTGCCGGAGGCGCTGCGCAAATACATGTGCTGTGAAACCTTATGAAAAGACTGTCAATTATTCCGCTGCTGTTTTTAAGTTCAGGCGCTTTTGCCGCCCGGGATGTTTCCGAGTCCATGGCGCCTGAGCTGCGGGAGCTTTCAAAAAAAGGGTTGGACGCCATTTACGAGGTGGACATTGAAACCGCGCGCGCTAATTTTGAAGAAGCGCTGAAAAAGTTTCCGGATAACCCGTTCCCCCATTTCGGCGTGGCCATAACCAAATGGGCCTCGCTTGAGTACCTTGAAGACGAATCGGACCCCAAGCTTGATAAGGAATATTCGGAAATGACCGACCATGCCATAGAGGTCGGGCGTCAGTGGCTTAAAAAACATCCGGGCGACGGCAACGCGCATTTATGCGTTGGCGGCATGTACGGCCTGCGGGCCCGCCTGGCTGTGCTGCAGCATCGCTGGTTTGCCGCGTATTTTGACGGTAAGAAAGCGCTTGCGCATACCCGTAAGGCCCTTAAGACAGACCCCGAACTTTACGACGCCTACCTGGGGCTTGGGATGTATGAATACTACGCCGGAACGCTCCCCGGCGTCATAAAGCTGCTGGCCAAACTTTTTTTAAGCGGCGACGCCAATAAAGGCATAGAATACCTGAATCTGTGCAGGGAAAAAGGATATTTCAACGCGCTGGGCGCGAAGCTGCTGCTTATAGAGATTTATACGCAGACCGGCAGCAAGTTTTCCAATCCTGAAACGGCTGTCAAGTGGTCGCGCGAACTGTTAACCCTCTACCCGGCGATACCGCAGATGCAGTTCATTGAAATAGTTTCGCTTTTTGAGGATAAAAAGTACGAAGAATCGCGCGAACTATCGCTTGATTATCTGAAGGCGATAAACGAAGGCCGCCCCAGATACCGCAAGCGCTACCTGCCGCGCATTCTTACCGCCATCGGCACCACCTACCTGGCGGAGAAAAATTACGCTGTGGCCGGGGAATACTTTGCCAAAGCCGCCGCCACCATTAAAGACGATCCGTCGGTGCATCCGGCGCGGTGGGCCGTGTGGTCCATAGTGCGCCTTGGCAATGTTTACGACCTCAAAGGCGAGCGCGCCAAAGCCGTTGAATTTTACAAAGAGGCCAAGGCGTATAAAGACGACTGGGGATTTGCCGAGTCTATAGGCAACTATCTTAAAAAACCTTTCACCGAGGCGGAACTGCCCGGCACGCTTCCGCCGCCGTAACAAGTTACAAGAGCACAAGAACACAGGAGCACAGGTCACAAGCGTGAAAACAAACAAGAGCAAAAGTAATAGCTTTTAAAAAACTTTATATTCTGTTCTTTCTTCCCGGCTTCTTACTTGTGCTCCTGTGTTCCTGTGACTTGTGACTGCCACTTATGGAACTATCCACGATAATATTCCTTGTGCTTGCAATAATCGCCTGGGGCTCGGGCGCTTTTTTGGACAAAATGACGCTGAGATATGTGGACGCTTCCGGAGCTTTTTATATCAGAACGCTCTTCATGCTGATCCTTTTCATTCCCTTCCTCGCGTGGAAATATATCCCGGCCAGGTACGCGCTTTTGAATTCCAATAAGCTGGCTTCTGTCTATATCCTCTCAAGCGTGGTAGTGACGATGGGCGGGGTCTTTTTTTATCTCAAAGCCATGAGCGGCGGCGAAGCCTCAAAAATAGTGCCTTTAAGTTCCACCTACCCGTTTATAACATTCGCGCTGGCCATGTTTTTCCTCGGAGAAAATTTTACCCTGAACAAGCTGATGGGCACGCTGCTCATCTCCGGCGGAATATATTTTATATCAAAATAGCTGTGCGATTTTGATATGCCATAAGCTATAAGTTTTAGATACGGCTTTTGCCATACGCCATACGCTTAAAACAGGCCGTAGGCGATATGCCTTAAGCCATAGGCTTTTAAGGAGTTTCTTATAACTTATGGCCTAAAGCATATGGCTTATGGCGGCTGATTATGACCATTGATGAATTTGAGAGGGCAGTGGCGGTCGCCGTAAGGGCATTGCCCGCTTTTTTTAAGGAGCGGATGGTAAATGTCGTTATCACTGTCCGCGCCCGGCCGGGCGCGGCGCAGGCGGGAAAATTCAGCGGGAAACTTTTGGGGCTTTACGAGGGCGTTCCGCTGCCGGACAGGGGGCGTTTTTACAGCGGAGCCATGCCGGATAAAATAACGCTTTTCAAGGATAACATCGAGGCCGCCTGCCTGGACGGGCGGGATATCAAGGCTGAAATACGCAACGTGGTAATGCACGAAACAGCCCATCACTTCGGAATTACCGACGCCGAACTCCGGCAGAAGGGCCTGTACTAGTGTAGTGTCTTGAAAATAATTTCAGCGCGGGGAGATTTGAATATGGAAAAAACATGGCGCTTCAAAGATGAATGGCTGCTGAAAGCCGTGGCGACAATACCCGTCGTCAGCCCGGCCCTGGTGCTTAAACTGCGCTCCGAGCAGCGGCCTTTGCTGTCCCAGGCCCTTATTGATGATAAGGCCGTTTTTCCGGAGCAGCTTGCCCAGGCGGTACTGGCCGTTTACCGCGTGAAGAGCGTCAAAATAACTCCGGAAAAAGTGGATAAGTTCGGGCTGACAATTCTTTCGGAAAGGCTTTGCCGCAAGTACCTGGTCCTGCCCGTGGCCGCCTCGGACGATGAAATACAGATAGCGACGGCCGACCCGCTTAATCTGGACGCTTTGTCCGACATCCAGGCGCTGACCGCCCGCGCCGCCGTGCCGCTATACGCTCTGCCCCGCGATATAGAAAGCTGCATGGAGGAGCTGTTTAACTAGGACAAGGTGATAGCCGAACTGCTGGCTAAAGTGGAAGCCCCGGAAGAGATAGAAGTGCTGGGGGAAGCCGCCGCGGAAGAAGACAGCAAGGTAGGCACCCCGGTTATAATGCTGGTCAACTCCATAATTTCGCAGGCACACAGGCAGAAATCCTCCGACATACACATAGAGCACGAAGAGAAGATCAGCCACGTGCGCGTGAGGATAGACGGCGTGCTGAAAAATATCATGTCCATCCCCAAGCACATAGCGGCCGGGCCGCTGGTCGCCCGCATAAAGATAATGGCCGAACTGGACATCTCAAACCACATGCGGCCGCAGGACGGCAGGGCAAAGCTCAAAATATCCGGCGTGGAAGTGGGCCTGCGGGTTTCCACCCTGCCCACCTCGTACGGGGAAAAAGTGGTAATGCGCATACTGGACCAGCGGGCGGCCGAGGTCCCTTTTGAAAAACTCGGCTTCGCGGCCGAGATTTCGCGGGCCTTTGAAAAATGCATAGAGGCCCCTCAGGGCATAATTCTTGTCACGGGACCTACCGGCTCAGGCAAGACGACCACGCTTTACTCGGTGCTGAACAAATGCAGGAGCGAAGGCACCAACATAACCACCGTGGAAGACCCCATAGAGTATAAGCTTCAAGGCATAAACCAGGTGCAGGTCAACGAGAAGCAGGGGCTTAATTTCGCGGCCGTGCTCCGCTCGGTGCTAAGGCAGGACCCCGACATCATAATGGTGGGCGAAATACGCGACCATGAAACGGCGGATATCGCGTTCCAGGCCGCCATGACGGGGCACTTGGTGTTTTCCACTCTGCACACCAATGACACGGTTTCCACTATTTCCCGCCTGGTGGATATGGGGGTCGAGCGCTTTAAAATCTCCCCCGGGTTGCTGGCGATCACGGCCCAGCGGCTGGTCAGAAAGCTCTGTCCGGCTTGCAAAGCGGAAGTTCCGCGGGACCTGTCGGACCCGGCCATCCTGGCGGCCCTCCGCGAGCATGGCTATCCGGAAAAGTATTATGTTTCAAAGGGCTGCAAAGAATGCGGTAACGAGGGGCATGCCGGCCGCACCTCCATTGTTGAGCTGCTTCTTATCACTGACGCCATAAAGACCGTTATAAATTCCGGCGCTCAAGGTGCGGAAATAACCCGCATCGCGCTGGACTCAGGTAACCTCCGGACTATGACCCGTGACGCGCTCTGGCATCTTGCAGAAGGCGTTACTTCGCTTGGCGAGATAAGTCCGTACCTGCTCCTGGACAAAAAACCGGCTGAGGCCGCCCCTGCCCCAGCCACTGCGCCTGTCCTTCAGACGGAGGCCGAGGCCGACGCGCAGGCCCGGAGCCCGGGCCCGGCTGCGGGCGGGCCGATGAGCGTGATGGTGGTGGACGACATACCGATCATTCGCCTGTTGCTGCGGAAAGCCCTGGAGGCGCAGGGCTATGAAGTGAAAGAAGCCGTGGACGGGGAAGAGGCGCTTACCTCTATAGCGGCGCAATCCCCCGACCTGCTGATTTCCGATATCAACATGCCGCACATGAACGGGCTGGACCTTATAAAAGGCATAAGGCAGGGCCTCGGCATCACCGATATGCCGATAATAATACTGACCACTGAAACCTCCGACGAAAGCCAGGAACTTGCCCTGCAGCTCGGGGCCGACGACTATATCACCAAGCCTTTCAAGCAGAACATCGTAGTGGCCAGGGTTAACGCCGCCCTGAGGCGGTTCGGGAAAGTGAAGTAACCCCCGCACTTTTTCCGAAGCGGCCAAAGTGCGGGGCAAAGGGAGGCTGAATGTCCGACGCGAAAATGCATACTGAGTTTTTGCCCGCGGAGAGAGCCGATGCGGATGAAGTCGCGCGCCAGCGGGAATTTATCAATCATATCCCGCTGCTTGCGGAGCTTCTTGACGCCATAATCGGTTTTGTTCTGATACTTAACAGACACAGGCAGGCGGTTTTTGTCAATAAAGCGTTCCGCGATTTCAACAGCGGAAAAGATGTAAAAAAAGAGATTATCGGGTTTCGTCCGGGCGAGATAATGGGATGTAAACATTCCGCGGAGACCCCGGGCGGCTGCGGAACCACGAAGTTCTGCCGTGAATGCGGCGCGGCCAAAGCATTGGCCGCCGCCCTTGCGGGGACCGAGTCGGTGGAAGAGTGCAGGATCATCACTAAAGCCGGAGGCGACGACCTCAACCTGCTGGTCAAAAGCCAGCCGTTCAAACAGGAGAACCAGGACCACATTATATTTTCCTTTGTGGACATAAGCCATGAAAAGCGCAGGACCGCGCTTGAACACATTTTCTTCCATGACGTTCTTAACACCGCGGGAAGCTTAAGCGGGCTTACGGAGCTTATGCTGATGCTCGGTCCTGAGAAGATAATTACCTATGTGCCGACGGCTCATGACGCCGCCAGGCGGCTGGTAGAGCAGATCCTGTCCCAGAGGGACCTGGCCGCCGCCGAGAGGGGAGAACTAAACCCGCAGGCGGCCGAAGTCAGGGCGCTGGAACTCATTAAAGAGATAGCGGACGTCTTTTCCGGCCACGAGGCGGCAAAAGGGCGTAAGATCACGATAACCCCCGATTCACAGGACCTGTCTCTGAAAACCGACGGCGTTCTTCTCTCAAGGGTCATCGGCAACATGGTAAAGAACGCAGTGGAAGCCGAAAGGGCCGGGGCGGAGATAAAAGTTTCATGCCGCCAAACGCCTGCGGGAATAGCTTTTTCGGTGAGTAATCCCACTCCCATGAGCGAGAGCACAAGGCTGCAGATATTCCAAAAATCCTTCTCCACCAAAGGGGTGGGGCGCGGCCTTGGCACCTACAGCATAAGGCTTCTTACCGAGAAATACCTGAAAGGCAGCGTTTCCTGTTCTTCCGGTCCCGGGGGCACGGTTTTTGAGGCTGTCTACCCGGAAAATCTCTGACCACGCCGCAGCCGGTTTATAAGGAATGATCATGAAGTGGATAAAAGCCGCAGTCGCCGCAGTTATTATCGCCGCTGCGGCGGCTTTTTTTATCCTTCGCAAGGAGAGTCCTGAGCTTTTTCGCCGGAAAACCGAAATGGAAAAACAATATCCGGTCTGTGTTATCGGGGTATCCGAGCCGACCGGAGTTATTTCAGCCGAAAAAGCCGGCATCCGCAACATTTATATAAACTGGAAAACCTCTTTCCCGGCATCGGCGGTAAAGGCTATACGGGCTTCCGGGGCGGTCCCGATGATAACATGGGAGCCGTATCTTCAAGACCTCAGGCGCGACACCCTTTTGCCGGCCATAGCCGGCGGCAAATACGACGCTTATATAGCCCGTTTCGCCAGGCAAGCCGGCGGTGGGCCGGTGTTTATACGGTTCGGGCATGAGCCTAACAGCGACTGGTACGGCTGGTCGGGCGTAAATGCGGCGCCCGAGCTTTATGTAAAAGCGTTCCGCCGGGTCCGGAAGATATTTTTAAACCAGAACAATGTAACCGCTAAATTCGTTTTTTCCGTTAACGCGGAAGATGTTCCCGCCGAAGCATGGAACCGGTTTGAAAATTACTATCCGGGCGACGACTGCGCCGATGTAATAGGCATAGACGCCTATAACTGGGGCGGCGGCCAAAAGACCTGGCAGAAATGGGTAAAGCCCTGGAAAATGTTCGGCGCGGCCTATGAGAGGACGGTAAAGGCGTTTCCTTTAAAACCGGTTTTTTTGACCGAAACAGCCTCCTGCTCAAACGGCGGCGACAAGGTTCTATGGATAGGGCGGCTGCTGGGTTCCATCGGGAAAAGATTTCCGGCGGTAAAGGCTGTTATCTGGTTTAACATCAACAAGGAGCGCGACTGGGCACTTTCTTCTGACGAAATGCGCGCTCAATTTTATGGTTCCTGTGGCGCCGGGCGTTTTGAGTGTTCGGATAAAAGCCTGGAATGGCTGTTTACCCCGCACTTTGACGGGACCCCTTCCGGGGATTGACCCACAGTGCCTCGGGCCTGTCGCGGGCCTATGGCGTTGTCCGCGACTGGCGGGCACCGCCGTAGCGGTTTCCCCTGCCTCTTGGGAAAAAGTGCGTGGTTCACGGGTAAATTATGATCTTCTGGTACTGGTACTTATTTGCGGCGGCTGCGCTTTCCTTTTCGGGGTATATCATCCTGGACATATTCCTGACGGCGGCGCTCGCGGTTATCGTGCATCTGCCGGTCCCTCCGGTCTTCTCAAAACCCCGCCTTATTACCGGCCTTAAAGCGGTTGCGGTTCCGGTTGCGGCGCTCGCCCTGCTATGGCGGGAATCTTATCTGCCTCCAGTCTCTAAACTTGTTTCCTTTCTGGCGGATCCCGTTACCCGTCCGTCAATGCAGTATGTTATGGAATTTGTCCGGCAATCCATAAGTTTATGGATGCTCTCGGCCGGGATCGTTCTTTTTGCGATAACGCTGTTAGCTTCCCGCAAAAAGTATGTGCTGCTTGCCATGTCCGCCTATTGTATCCTTACTGCGGCGTGGGTCATGCAGCCTAAGCGGACTATCCCGGATCTGGGCAGCGAGTCGCCTGAGGCTTTCTATAAAAAGGAAAGCGGCAGGGTAGTGGAATTCTCTCCGCCCGCAAAAAACTCCCCGCCTTTTGACGTGCTTATATTGCACATCTGCTCGCTGTCATGGGAGGATATTAAAGATTCAGGCTCCGACCTGATGCCGTTCCTTTCTAAATTTGATTATGTTTTCACCAATTTCAGCGCGGCCTGCTCCTATAGCGGGCCGGCGGCACTGCGTGTTTTAAGATCTTCGTGCGGACAAATGCCGCACCCGCAGCTTTATGCCGCCGCCCCCGCCAGCTGTTATCTTATGGACAACCTGCGGGAACTTGGCTTTAAGACATACACGATGTTCAGCCATGACGGTGTGTACGCTGATTTTTCCGCGGGTGTGCAAAAATACGGCCACGCGGACGCGCCACTAGGCATAGCGGGCCTGCCGGTGGAATACCAGATGTTCGACGGTACGCCTCTCTACGCCGACAATGCGGCGCTGCATAAATTCTGGAAGGCCAGGGAAGATTCCAAGGCGCCGCGGGCCGCGCTTTATTACAATACCGCCAATCTTCATATAGGCACGCATAAGGCCGGCGGTTCCAGGGGGCCGGACGACGCTGCCTCCTACAGACAGAGGCTTACCGAGATGACGGCGCAGCTGGAAGAGTTTTTCCTGGAGGTGGAAAGATCAGGCCGCAATGCGGTGGTTATATTCGTGCCGGAACACGGCGCGGCTTTGTCGGGCACCAAAATGCAGGCAAAAGACGTCAGGGAAATCCCGCTTCCGTCCATAGTCGTCTTACCGTTCGCCGTGAAATTGATCGGAAAAAGTTTTTACGCGGACACCGTAAAGCCGCAGGTAATAACCAAACCCGCAAGTCTTCAGGCACTGTCGTGGCTTGTCGCTGAATTCCTGCGGCATAACCCCTATACCAAAGACGCAGGCAAGCCCGCCGCTATCGCCTCGGAAATACCCGGCACTGATTTTATGGCGGAAAATGAAAATGCCGCCGTGATGAGGTTGGGGCTTGGGTATATTTACAAGCAGAAAGACGGGAAGTGGTCGCCGTTGCCGGCGTATGCTGGAATTCCGCCCGGTGCCATACCGTCCCCCCAGGATTTCAGACAGGCCGCCCGCAGATAGCCGGGGAAGGTTAACTTAACGGGAATTTTTAGGCTTAAGGTCCCAGGCCTTATAAATGGTGATAAAAAGTTCAAGGCCGCGATCCCGCTGGTTGATCTTCGGATACCGCCGCCACGCGTATTGCGTGCCAAGTTCTATCTCGCCGTTGCCTATTTCAAAGCCGGCGCAAACCTCATTGATGTTAAAATAATCCGCGTTGCGGGTGCGCAGGCGCCAGTTATACGAGGCGTACGGGCCCGCCATAAAGTTGTGCGGCAGCCAGAACAGGTCCGCCTCCAGTTTTGCCCAGCCCATCGTGGAAGAGCCGTTCTGGTTGCCCAGGTCGTAGGACGCGTTTCCCCAGGTAGAGAACGGAAGCGCCTTTATCAGTGAGTCCCTGCTCCATTCCTTCAGTCCCCAGTATCGGGACCAGTTGGCGAATATATTATAATCCCTGCTGCTGTTGGAGAGCGCGGTATAGCGCGGCCAGCCGAACTCGGCGCCCAGGTCCAGGCGCTTGAATGAAAACATTGTCCCGACATACGGGGTGTAAGCGTTATAATAATCCTGATTTATATTTCTGTACCGCCAGTTATAGCGCCCGTAAACCTGCAGGCTCCGCCCGCCGCTGAGGCGCAGCAGTTCAACGCCCTGCCTGACCATGCCCTGGGTGTTGGTCCCGTCTATACCGCTTGTGTCCCTGCCTGACAGCATCCATACTGCTCCGGGGTAGCCTGTGGGCGAAAAGGCGAAGCCGGGACCGTTGGCAAAAAGCAGGGATGAAAACAGGATCAGTGCTTTAAATATGCCGCAGTCAAAATAGCGGAAGGTTTTCATTTAAGGTTTCCTTCCGGCCCGCCCTGTGTTTCCTTATAACCAAAAGTTTCAAGCATGCCGGTCACTATCTTGTAATGGGCGTTCTCTTCCCGGTGCAGGCCGAAAAAAAATTTCTTTAATTTCGGGTCGTCCACGATTTGGGAATAGCCAAGGAATTTATCCCGCATGGTAAGCTCCACTTTCCTTATCTGGAGGAAGTACTTGATGTAGTCTTCTTTAGAAAACATTCCGTTTGTCCTCCTCAATTTTCTTTTTCATCTCACCGAGCACTTTCGCGTGCCGGTTGGATTCCTTTTCAAGTATGCCCAGCTGTATGCGCAATTGCTCCCGCGTGGCGGCGTTGAGACCTCTCCAGAACAGGGCGGTCTTAAGGTGGCGGCTGTATATCGGCATGGCCTGCTCTTCCAAAAAGAAGGCCTCCTCCAGCATTTTTATTAATTCTGCTTTTTCAACGCCCATCTCTCCTCCCTTTGCCCCGCACTTTTTCCGAAACGGCCAAAGTGCGGGGTTTAAAGCGCCAGTTCAACCGTCGTCTTTTGCGCGAACGCCGAAGTTGTTGTCAGGCCCGCCATTTCGCTTTTTCCTCCCTGCCAAGCACCGGCAGCTGGTTGAAAAAGAAAATATTCCAGAGTATAAAAAGGTGATAGGCGACCCAGAACATGTTTGCGCCCACCGGGTAGGGATTATGGCTGAACTTCGTCAGGCCTACAGCGAAAGCCGCAATATTGAGTCCCAGCATCACGCCGTAGGGCCAAAGGGCCGATAGCGGCATTATTTCGGCCTTGCCTTTTGTTGTCACCACGAATGTCATGCGTTTGCCAAGCAGGCCGTATACGGCGGCCCGCATAAGCAGCGGGAAGCAGAGAGAGCCGAGTATAAGACCGTAGTAGATCTGCTTGATGTTGTAATGCCGCTCCTTCATCGTCCCGAAGAATATCAGCAGTGTCAGGCAGAAATACGGTATGTAAGCGGCAAGATATATCTGGGGATACAGGAAAAACGAGGGGACATTGAAAAGCAGGTAGGCTATAGGGCAGATCATCAGAAAGAAGAATGCCCACCCGACGAAATAATAGGTGCCGGCGAGCATATATTCCCACCACTGGGCGGGGGAAAGGCTGAAAGGGTGTCTGGAAAGAGTGCTGAGCAGTTTGCGGAAAACGCTAATGGTGCCGCCGGCCCAGCGGGCCTGCTGCTTGAAATAGGCCGGCAGGGTCTCGGGGCCCAGTCCGAAAGCCACCACATGGTTGTGGTACCAGGAACGCCAGCCTTTTATATGCAGATTCACGGAGGTGGCGAAGTCCTCGGTAATAAATTCCTCCTCGAAACCTCCCACGTCCAGCAGCGCTTCCCTGCGGAAAATCACATTGGTGCCGCAGCAGAACATGGAGCCAGTGGCGTTCTTTCCTTCGCAGATGGTCTCGTAGAAGATGGCCTGCTGCATGGCCGCTCCTTTTGCCACGGGGCTTTCTCCGATGTTCGTGTAGAACTGCGGAGTCTGAACGAAGGCCAGTTTCTCGTCCCCTTCAAGTATCGGGACTATTTCATTGAGAAAATCAGGCATCGGGTTCTGGTCCGCGTCGAAGATGGCTATATATTTCTCGGTCATGCCGCGCAGAAAGTCGTTGACTATGCCGGCCTTGGCGCCGTGGCGCGCTTCGCGCCTGAATATTTTTATCCCGTGATCGCGCGCCAGAGCGTCGGCCTCCTCCTTGTATGCCTGTTCCGAGGAGTCGTCCAGAAAGTAGATGGTCTTATTCGGGTAATCCACGTTGCGGAAGGTGATTATAGTGCCCTCAAGCACTTCTTTTGGCTCGTGCCTTGCCGCCACCACTATGGCCACCGACGGTTCCTGGCCGGGTTCCGGTTTTACCAGTTTGGGCTCGCCTCGCCAGGAGGTCAGCGTGAAGACGTTCATCATATAGCCGAAGGCGTGCACCAGTATATAGGTTTCGCCGAGCAGCAGGAACAGGCCGAAGAGCTTTTCCAGCCTTGTGTAATCCGAGTAGGAGAATAGTATCACCCGGGCTATAAAATAGACGCAGACAGAGATAGCCGCTACCAGTGTGACTATGCGGAGTTTGCGCATGAAAGCGATAAGCATTATAAAGCCTTTTTTACAGAGAGTTGTTTAAACCACTACGAATGTCGATTCTACTTTATTTGACCGTTCTTTAATACAAACTCCGGCGGATCCGGCTTATCCACCGGGTTTGTAATACCGTAAGCTGTTCCTTAAATGTAAGGATTTGCGTGCAAAATCTTTTATGTCGGCGGGCGTCACGGCCGGATTTACGGCTTTCAATTTTAATTCCTTTTCGTGATTATTCCCCTGCGCGTGTAGCCCGACGCGCCCGTTATCTTAACCGTCACAAAATCCCCCGCCTTCAGCACGGGAGTTCCTCCCGCGCTGCCATAAAAGGCTGCCATAGGCTTTAAGCCGTACGCTATATGCTTTTCAGGAGTTTTCTTACGGTTTATGGCCTCTGGCATATGGCCTATGGCGGGCGCGGCGCCCTTATGGCTTATGGCGTCCGTTATCACTTCCACCTTTCCGTCAATATCCGGCGCGTCGCGGTATGTGCGGCCGAAAATATGGGAATCCATCAGAACCTTGAAAGACTTTCCTTTAAGGCCTGAGTTGATATCGTCTATCACCGTGCTCTGTGTGCTTATTAAAGAATTAAAACGCTCCGTCTTCACCTCGTCGGCGACCTGTCCTGGGAAAGAGGCGGCCGAGGTGCCGCTTTCCTGTGAATATTTAAACACGCCCAGGTTGTCAAAACGGGCTTCCCTGACGAATTTCTCAAGCCGGGCGAAGTCTTTGCCGGTTTCGCCGGGAAATCCGACTATGAAATTCGTGCGGAGCGCTATGCCCGGCACTAAAGCGCGGATCTCGCTGATCTTGCGCTTTATGGAACGCTCCGAGGAACGGCGGTTCATCTTTTTCAATATCTCGTCCGAGATATGCTGGAGCGGCATATCCAGGTAATGGCAGATGTTGCCGCGGTCGCGCATTAAAGCCAAAGTGTTTTTTGTGAGCCGCTCCGGGTAAACATACATTAACCTGAGCCACTCAAGGCCTTCTGTTTTTGTCAGGCTTCTCAGCAGTTCGAACAGTTTAGGCCTGCCGTAGAGGTCCGCGCCGTAGGAAGTGGTGTCCTGGGCTATAAGTGAAATTTCTTTGGCGCCGCTCGAAACCAGTTTTTTGGCCTCTTCAATAACGGCTTCCAGCGGTTTTGAGCGGAAGCGCCCGCGTATGGAAGGTATCAGGCAGTAGGAACAGTGGTTGTCGCAGCCGTCGGCTATTTTAAGGTAGGCGCTGTGCGGGGCTGTAAGGCGGGCCTTGAAAATTGGCGAATAAAGCCTGGCTTCAGGCGGGGGGAGGCGGGCTTTTTTCTCCCGTAAGGCCGAAACGACTTTGTTCAGTGCGTTTATCCCTACCACGGCGTCAAGTCCGGGGAAACGCTTTAGAATGTCGCCCTGCAGGCGTTCGCCAAGGCAGCCCGCGGCTACCACGGCTTTTAGTTTGCCGCGCTTTTTAAGCGACAAAAAGCGCTCAAGCTCCATCTCGGATTCGCGAGCGGCCGAGCTTAAAAAAGCGCAGGTGTTTACCAGCGCGATGTCGGCTTTATCCTCGTTGCCGGTCAGTTCGTAGCCGGCGGCCAGCAGTTCCCCCGCCATCACTTCCGCGTCCGTGAGGTTTTTCGGGCAGCCAAGGCTGACGATGAATACTTTTTCCATAGATGAAAGAAAGGGGATAGCGTATAGCGGTTGGCGCTTAGGGAATGAGTCCCTTATTTCCGCATTAAGAAACTCCTCCCCTGATCCTCTCGCCCCTAGCCCCTATCCGCTGTTCCTTTAATGTTTTTCCATGCGTTTGATGATGTAATAAGTTAGCAGGCCTATGACGGTCATAACGGCCACAAACGCCAGGAAGGCCAGGTGCGGGTCCGCTATGCCGGTAACCGTGCAGAGCTCGGACATTCCGCCCACCCCGGCGAAGAAACTCGGCACCGCCACGGCTATAACCACGGCGTTCAGATTTTTCATCATCACATTGAGGTTGTTGCTGACTATGGAGGCCCGGGCGTCCATAAGACCGGCGAGAATGCTCGAATAAATTTCAGACTGCCGCATGCACTGGTTGTTCTCAATTAAGATGTCGTCCAGAAATTCCCGGCTGCGCGGCGAGAAGCCGATCTTTTCCGCGTTATGCTTAAGGCGGTCTATCACATAGGCGTTCGCGTTTGTGGCGTTAAGGTAGTAAACCAGGCTTTTTTCCAGGGTGAACAGGTTCAGCAAATGCCTGTTCTCCATGGAGGAATTTATCTTGTTCTCCAGTTCGTCGGCTATCATGTTGATGGCCTTGAGGTGTTCCATGAAATGAAAAATAGAATTGTAAATGAGTTTCAGAAAAACTTCCCGTATCCCGGCGACATGTTTGAAATATTTGCCGGAGAACATGTTTATGTCTTCGGAAAGAGCCAGAATGAGCTTGTCCTTGAACAGGAACAGTCCCATGGAGGAAACCTTGAACAGAAAGTGGTCTTTTGAGGAATAATTCTTGGGGCGCTTTAAGATCAGCTCAAGATGGTCAGGCTCAAATTCAAGACGGGAGGGCTCTTCGGGGTCAAAGGCGGAAGTGAGGTTGTGCTCGTCCAGCTTAAAATTCTCCACCAGCCATTGTTTTTCGTCGTCGTTCGGGTTTATCACGACCAGAACCGGCGAGGCGCTGATTTCCGATAAAACCAGCTGGTTGTTTTCAAACTTATACTTTTTTATCATGGATCTGCTTCACCGTTTTTGGCTTCGCTTTAAGTACGGCGGCCGCGGTCGCGCCTATTTCGGACAGGTTCTCAACCACCGTAACACCCGCGGCTTTAAGCGCTTCCACTTTAGAGGCGTGCGTGCCCGCATTCCCCTCCACTATGGCGCCCGCGTGGCCCATGCGGCGCCCCGGGGGGGCGGTTTTTCCCGCCACAAAGGAAAACACGGGTTTGGTCATGCAGTCCTTAATATAGCGCGCCGCGTCTTCTTCGGCCGCGCCGCCTATTTCGCCTATCATTACCACGGCTTTGGTCTGACGGTCGTTCTGGAAAAGTTTGAGCGTGTCAACGAAATTCATGCCCTGCACGGGGTCGCCGCCTATGCCCACCACCGTGGACTGGCCAAGGCCGTTGCAGGTCAGCTGCCATACGGCTTCGTAAGTAAGCGTGCCGGAGCGCGACACTACTCCGACGGAACCCTTCTTGTGTATGTAGGCCGGCATTATCCCGGCCTTGCATTCCCCGGGCGTTATTACACCGGGACAGTTGGGGCCCACCAGGGTTATATTTGCGCCCTCGGCGTTAAGCCTTCTAAGGCGGCTTTTAACTTTTACCATGTCCATTACCGGTATGCCCTCGGTAATGCAGATAATAACCTTAATGTCGGCGTCGCAGGCTTCCAGTATGGAGTCCGCGGCGTACGGCGGCGGCACAAAGATCAGCGAAACATTGGCGCCCGTCTGTTTCACCGCTTCGCGCGTTGTGTTGAACACCGGAACGCCCAAATGCTCAGTGCCGCCCTTGCCGGGAGTCACGCCCGCCACTATTTTTGAACCGTAATCCAGGCACTGTCGGGCGTGAAACGAGCCCTGCGAACCCGTAAGCCCGTGCACTATAAGTTTACTGTTCTTGTTAAGTAAAATTGACATATTTTTATCTCCTTGAATAACCAAAAATGTGAATTTCGAGCGGCTAGGGGTTAGAGGCGAGGGGTTGGGGAAGGTAAAGAACTCCTTCCCTAATCCCCTCTACGCTATCCGCTAGCCTCTGATTGCGCCCACCGCTTTCTGCGCGGCTTCCCAAAGCGAACCGGCCTGCTCTATTTTTATGCCTGACGCGGCTAGTATCGCCCTGCCTTGCTCCACATTGGTGCCTTCAAGCCGCACAACGAGCGGCACGCCTATGCTCACTTTTTTTGAGGCCTCAACCACGCCGGCGGCTATATTGTCGCATTTCATTATGCCGCCGAAGATATTGATGAGTATCGCCTTTACCTTCTCGTCCTTCAATATTATCTGGAAAGCTTTGGTTATCTGCTCCACCGTGGCCCCGCCGCCCACGTCCAGGAAGTTCGCCGCGTTGCCGCCGGCAAGTTTCACTGTGTCAAGGGTAGCCATGGCGAGCCCGGCGCCGTTCACCATGCAGCCTATATTGCCGTCAAGGCCGATATAGTTTATGCCTATGGCCTTGGCCTCTTTCTCAATTTCCGAGGTCTCATGGTCCGGTTTTGAGGCCAGTTCTTTATGGCGGAAAAAGGCGTTGTCGTCGGTCACTATCTTTGAGTCTATGGCCGTCAGCTTCCCTGCGCGCGTTATGGCAAGGGGGTTTATTTCAACCAGGCTTGCGTCCTGCTCAATGAACAGCCGCACCAGGGCTTTAGCGAGTTCCGTAAATTCGCGGAACACGCCCGCCGGCATTTTCAGGCCAAAGGCGAGTTCGCGCGCCTGGAAGTCAAGCAGGCCGCAATCCGGGTCCACGGGCGTTTTAATTATAAGTTCGGGCCGGGTTTTTGCAAGCTCCTCTATGGACATGCCGCCCTCGGCCGACGCGATGACCACCGGCACACCCTCCTTGCGGTCAAGCACCACTGAAATGTAAATTTCCCTTTCAATGTCGCAGGCTTCTTCCGCCAGCACTTCCTCCACCGTAAGCGCGCGCCCCTGTGTCTGGTGCGTTATAAGCTGCATCCCGAGCATTTTTTGCGCCAGCTCACGCGCCGTGTCGGCGGTGTTGGCTATTTTAACGCCGCCCGCCTTGCCGCGGCCCCCGGCCAGCACCTGGGCCTTTATTACCCAGGGGCCCTGGCCGTCAAACTTCAGTTTTTCCGGGTTATCGCCTATTTTAAGCACGCCTATCCTTTTTAGCAGAGGCAGGCCGTACTTTTCAAAAATTTCCTTGCCTTCGTATTCAAGCAGTTTCATAAGGGCTCCTCAGGTGATGTTTTTGGCGGTCAAAAATCGGTTGTCGTGCGTTATTGATACTCTCATTATATAATTTGTAGTATAAATTTAGGCGCCAAGTCCAGTAACGGCGCTTCCAAAGAGGTGCAAAATGAATAAGTCCCCATCTAAAAAAGAAGTCAAGATAAGCGAGCTGAATTCCATAACTATACGTTTCGCCGGCGATTCCGGCGACGGCATACAGCTTGTGGGCCATCAGTTCGCCAATGCCACCGCTATAGCCGGCAATGACCTGAGCACTTTGCCGGATTATCCGTCCGAAGTCCGCTCTCCGGCGGGCTCGCTGGGCGGGGTCAGCGGGTTCCAGATAAGTTTCGGCGATGAATCGGTCAAGACGCCCGGCACCAAGCCGAATGTGCTCATAGTCATGAATCCGGCGGCGCTCGCCGTCAATATAAAGAACGTGGATAAAGGTTCCGTGATAATCGCCAATTCGGACGCGTTCAACCAGGGCGCCCTTGAAAAGGCGGGCTACAGTTCCAATCCCCTGGAGGACGGCACGCTCGCCAACTACAGGGTCCTGCCCGTGCCCGTGAATACGCTCACGGAAAACACGCTTAAGGATTCCGGGCTTACCAGGTCGCAGATCTTAAAGTGCAAGAATTTCTATATGCTGGGCATCATGTACTGGATGTACGGCCTGCCCTTAGAACCCACAGTGAACTGGATAAAGATAAAATTCAAAAAAACGCCGGAACTGGCCAAAGCCAATCAACTGGTTCTTGCGGCCGGCTCCGCTTACTCCGAGGCCACGGAGATGTTCGACGCCAGATTCCAGATAAAGAAAAGCCCCGTGGCGCCGGGCAATTACCGGAACCTCACCGGCAACGAGGCCGCGGCTTACGCGCTTATTACCGCCGCCAAACTCCTTAAAAGAAAACTTTTCTACGGTTCCTATCCCATAACTCCGGCGACCGAGATCCTTCAGACGCTGGCCAAGCATAGGGCTAACGACGTGGTGGTCTTTCAGACGGAGGACGAAATAGCCGCGATCTGCGCTTCCATAGGCGCCTCGTTCGCGGGGTGCCTGGCCGCCACCGGCACCAGCGGTCCCGGCCTCTCGCTTAAAACGGAAGCTATGGGCCTCGCGGTCATCACGGAACTGCCGCTGGTTATAGTGAACGTGCAGAGAGGCGGCCCTTCCACCGGCCTTCCGACCAAGACCGAGCAGTCGGACCTCCTGCAGTCCGTTTATGGCCGACACGGCGAATCGCCGCTGGTGGTGCTTGCCGCCTCAAGTCCGGCGGACTGCTTCACCACAACGCTTGAAGCCGCCCGGATAGCCGTAAAATATATGACGCCGGTCATAGTGCTTTCCAACGCGTATCTCTCCAACGGCTCCGAGCCGTTCCGGATACCCAAACTGAAAGAACTGCCCAAATTCGACGTTCCGCGCCTGCCGGAGCCGGGACAGTTCAAACCATACATGAGAAACCCTGAAACCCTGGCCCGCCCCTGGGCGTACGCCGGCCTTAAAGGCTATGAACACAGAATAGGCGGTCTTGAAAAATCCGACGGCGACGGCGCCGTCAGCCACGACCCGGAAAACCATGAGCTGATGTCCAAATTACGGGCCGAGAAGATCGCCAGAGTGGCGGCGGACATACCGCCGACCAAAGTCTACGGCGCGCTGGAGGGGGATCTGCTGGTCGTAGGCTGGGGTTCCACATTCGGCGCCATCACACAGGCCGTGAACGAGGCCAGGCGGACGGGTCTGCAGGTCTCATCCGCGCATGTCAAATACATGAACCCGCTGCCGCCGGACCTTGGAACGGTGATGCGCAGGTTCAGAAAGATCCTGGTGCCGGAGGAAAATTTCGGCCAGTTCAGGATGATGCTGCGCGCGGCTTACGCGCTGGAGCCTATCGGTCTCAATAAAGTCCAGGGCCAGGCGCTCAATTCGGACGAGATCCTTGTGAAAATAAAAGAAATCCTGAGAGGTTCATAGAGGAGCCTCCGCAGAATAACTTGAGCATTTGGAGGCTCAGATTTGAGATGGATGTGAGGCACGACGACGAAGGTGTAGCTGGGCCTACATTGAGGAGGAGTAACGAAGCAGACGCTCAAAGGTGAGCCTCCCCAAGGGGGCTGACCACTTTTGGGCTACAACTGCGTCACTCGTCACTTACATAGCGGTGCTATAGCGCGTTCCTCGTTCCTTGTTTCGCCACAAATTCGGTCAGTCAAATGTTCAATTTATTCTACGGAGGCTCCTAATATGGAAAACACAAAACTGACAGCCAGAGATTTCGCGCCCAGCCAGCCGGTAAAGTGGTGCCCCGGCTGCGGCGACTTCGCCATACTCGCCCAGGTACATAAGACCATGGCCGCCATGGGCCTGCCGCACGAGAAATACGTGGTGGTCTCAGGCATCGGCTGCTCAAGCCGCTTCCCCTATTACGTGAACACCTACGGCGTCCACTCCATACACGGCCGGGCGCCGGCGGTGGCTTCGGGCATAAAACTTTCAAACCCCGAGCTTTCCGTGTGGGTAGTCACGGGCGACGGCGACGGCCTTTCCATAGGCGGCAACCATATGCTGCACGCCATAAGAAGGAACATCGGCCTGAAAATACTGCTTTTCAACAACCGTATTTACGCGATGACCAAGGGTCAGGCCAGCCCCACCACGCAGTTGGGGACGAAGACAAAAACCACGCCCATGGGAACCATAGATTATCCCTTCAATCCGGCGCGCTTTGCGATAGGGCTTGACTGCACGTTTGTCGCCCGCGGCCTGGATACGGATATGGCGCTCACAAGCCGTATACTTGAGCGGGCTGCCGGGCATAAAGGCACGGCGTTCGTGGAAATATTCCAGAAATGCCTGCCTTTCTCCGAAAAGGAATTTGACGATCTCAAAGATCCGCAGAAAAAAGACGACCTGACCATAAAGGTGGAACATGGCAAGCCGCTCATCTTCGGCAAGAACAGGAACAAGGGCATAGTGTTCAGGAACTTCAGGTCCGAAATAGTGGAATTCGAGGCCGGCTCCATACCCGCCGAGGTGGCCGTTTATGACGAAACCAATGCCGAGATGGCCTACCTGATAAGCGGTTTTCAGGCTCCCGAATTCCCGATACCGTTCGGCGTATTCCGGGCCTCGGAGAAGCCGTCATATGAGGAGCTTTATTATAACCAGGTAGCCGCCGTGGGCGATACGAAGGGCAATGAGCTTGAAACGCTGCTCTCCGGCCCCGACGCGTGGGAAGTAAAATAACAGCAGAGGTTGGGATCTAGCGTACAGCGTATAGGGTATTAGGGAAGGAGTTCTTTACATTCCCCAACCCCTCACGGCTAGCCCCTGGCCGCTTGAAATTCACATTTTGCGGTTATTTATTTAAGGAGATAAAAATATGCCTAACAGATTATACGTGGCGGGAAAAGATTCTCGGTTTAAAGTCCAGGGCGCGGCGCCCGCCGGGTTCTGGGTGGGGCTATGGCACGGCCTGATAGCGCTTATCACGTTCATCGTAAGCCTGTTCAATGATGACGTTTCGGTGTATGAAACGAACAACAAGGGAAAATTATACGAATTGGGCTTCCTGATAGGCGTGGGGGCGTTTTCGGCAAAGACCAGTTCCCAGATACATTGCCATTAGAGTCTGGTTACAAAATCGCTTATGAGATTGGGGACTTGCCGCCGGGAGAATATGCCCGGCGGTTTTGTTTTACAGCAGGACGGCTGATTTTCCAACTCTTAAAAAGGTACCAGGTACCTTTTTACGGGCATATCTTCCCGGCGGTTTATTTTATGGCGGGGCGGAGAAAAGGCAGCAGGAGCCTTATATTAGTATAGAGAAAATGCTTATAAGATAAGGATAATTTATCGGGAACCAACCCTTAAAAAGGTACCTGGTACCTTTTTATGCTTTTTATGCCTTTTTACGGGCATATCTTCCCGGCGGTTTATTTTATGGCGGGGCGGAGAAAAGGCAGCAGGAGCCTTAATGGCCGATAAACTTGCGCAGGTTTTTGTGGAAAAGGCAGCAGGAGCCTTAATGGTCGGTAAACTTGCGCAGGTTTTTTGCCTGCTAAAATTGAAAAGCCCCGGGAAACCGGGGCTTTTCAATTTTACTTATTACCTTCCTCAGACTGCGGGTTTATCGGGGCCGGAGCCCTGCACCACTTTTATCGTGCCGGCCATCAGGCTCGCTATAAACGCGGCCAGCACATTTGACGAGGCGCCCTCGCCGGAGGCCCCCTGCACCAGCACATCAGGCGTTATTTTTATCTTGCCTTCCGAAACCCGCTTCATTATCTCTATCACCGCCAGCGGCGACTGGCCCAGCGCCAGCGCCTGTTTTGTGTAGGCCTGGGCGGTGGCGTCGCCTATGGCGCGTATCTTTTCGCCTTCCGCCCTGCCGACCGCCTCAATGCCGCCGGCTATTCCTTGCTGTTCAAGCTTGGTGGATTGACCGCGGCCTTCAGCTATAGTGATGGACTGCTGTTTCTGCTGGGTCGCTATCTGCACGTCAATTTCAGCTTTTACCAGGTTCGGCTGGAGGTCGGCCTGAGCTTTGGTCTTTTCCATCTCCCGGCGGCGGCCTTCCGCTTCCTGCTGGGCGTCGTACATGGATTTCTGCTGTGTGGCCACCACTTTATTCGTGAGCGTCTGCATAAGGCGCTCCGGCAGCTTTATCTGGCAGATAAGCACGCTGACGGATTCAACATGATACCTGGTCAGCTCCTCCACCACATGCTGTTCGGCCTTGCGCTGCTGCTCGTGCCGGTCCTGCATGAACATCATGGCCTCGGTGGAAGAAGCCTGGTTGCGGAACGAGCTGTCTATAAGCGGGTGTATGACCGCCTCTATCAGGTTCTGTATGGTGCCGATACGCGCCACCATGTGCGGCGCTTCCTGCGGCAGGACGCGGATTATCACTTTCACTTCCACCGTCATCTCGAACCCGTCTTTTGAAACTATCGCCAGCGGGTTGAAAACAAGCGGCATAGACTGCTCCGGTTTCTGTTCCGCCCAGTCTATGGTGATATTGGTGGTGGGGATGATATGCGGCGTGAAAGCCAGTTTGTTAAGGTAATACATGCCGGGGCCAAGAACTTCTTTCTGTATGCCGCGGTAGCCCGGCTCCACCACATAGCGCTCAACGCCCGCTTTCAGCCCGTCGCCTACGGAATCAGCCGGGGCCGTCGGGACGGGGGCCTGCTGCGAGGGATCCTTTCCTATGTTTGAAACTATAACGGCCACTTCGCCGCGCTGCACCTGCAGAACGTCGTCCGTGTTCACTTCGAACATCATGGGGTTGATGTAAACCGTGCCGGGCTTCAGGAAATCAAGCTGCGGCCCGCGCTGGCCGCCGCCCTCAAGAAAACTCGCCGCGTCCTGAAATTCCTTGTGTCCTTCAACCGGCCTTGCCACATATTCGCCCGCGGGCAAAGGCTCGCCGTCTTTTGCCGTAACCAGGCCCACGCGCCGGGTCGGCACTATGGTGGCTTCGCGCATTTCAATAAAGAACATTTTTGAGTTAATGCGGTAGGAGCCGGGCAGCAGTATATCTATCTGGGGGCCTTTCTGCCCGCCTTTTTCCAGGAACGCCTGACCGTCCTGAAAGTTATTGTGCCCCTCGCTTCTTTTGGCCAGCAGCCGGCCCGGGACTATAGGCTGGCCGTCGGCGGCCACCACCACGCCTATTTTACCGCTTGGGATCTTTACCAGCGGAACTTTCTGCACTCTGAAAAGGTAAGGGTTTATCCTGTGCAGTCCGGGCGGGAGGATCTGTACCTGCGGGCCCTTTTCGCCGCCGTTCTTTAAAAACTCCTCTCCGTCCTGGAACAGGTTGTGCCCCGGAACCACCTTGGCAAAAATTTTGCCCGCGGCCACCGGCAGGCCGTCTATGGATTCCACCAGCCCCACTTCCTGTTCCTCCACTTTTATCATCAGATTTTTTTCAACCCGGTAAAGGAAAGGTATCAGCAGGTGCAGGCCGGGCGGCAGTATGCGCGCCTGAATGCCCACTTCGTCGGGCATGGCCACCACGCGGCCTTTGGGCATCGCCCGGCCGAACCAGCGCCGTTCAAGCACGGCTATCTGCACGCCGCCCACTATGACCACGGAATTGTAAACTATCAAAAAAAGAATTATCGCCAGCGTCATTACTATCGCCGTTATAACATCCGGCTGCAGCATCAGTTGCCCAAGTGTATTTGTCATTGCCCCTCCAATACTTGTGTAGGTGCCGTATAAGGAGCTATGCTCATCAGACGGCCGATGTCTTTTACCTTCACGCTATTCTAGCAAAATCAGGAACGGCGCAGGTTGTTTAGGCTGAAGGCTGAGGGCTGAGGGCTGAGGGTTTATAAGATAATTTTCTCAACTTCAGCCTTCAGCCTTTCTTTTTGATGTACTTTATTTTCCTCAGCGCGGTGCCGGGGAAATAAAATTCAATTATTTCCCTGTAGTTCTTATTGTATTTTCCCGCAAGTCCCGCCGCGCCCGACTGGCACAGCCCTATGGCGTGGCCCCAGCCGCCGCCATAAAACCAGTAATTGCGTATCCTGCCGTCCTTGAAGCGGTTTATTTCAATTTCAAAGAGAGTGCTTTTAAGGGGGGCAAAGCCGAGCAGGTTCCGTATAAGGTGCTCTTTGGTTATGGTTATGGTCTTTTTGGAGCCCACCAGCTTAATGGAATTCACGTTGCCGGAGCGGCTGCGCCGGAGCGGCACAATTTCGCGCAGGTCGCCTATGGAATAGTCCCGTTTTACGCGGAAGTCCAGGTCCTTGTGCTTTATGATCTTCATCCAGCGGTATTCGGAAGCCCGCACTTTGCCGGGGTAATTGCAGTTGGCCTCGGGGTTGCCGGTAAGCCAAAGGTGGAATTCCCACGGGGGCAGCGCGGCGGCGGAGGAAATCTCCACGCTGTCGGGGTGGTCGTAGAGATACGGCGAATCGCCCCAGCCGCGGACCTCGCCGGAGGCCTGTATCCAGCCGCCGCAGTTCGAATGATAAAAGGTATAAGCGGGTTTGCCGTGATAGAGCAGCAGCTCCCCTTCGGTGTCAAGCACCGCGCGGTTGGTCGAGTTGGCCTCGTTTCCCATCCCCTTGTAGGCCTGGCAGTGCTCGCCGTCGCAGATATGGTAGCCGTCGGCCTTGTGCGCGCCGCCGCGGGCGCGCCGTATTATAGCCTGGGTGCGGGCTATCACGGCCTGCGCTTTCAGGGTTTCATAGGGCCATTGCGCCGAAACTTCGCTTGGCACGACTCCCATGAGGTACTGTTCCATCTCAAGAATATTTATCACGCCAAGGCCCCTGCCGCGTATAGGATAAAGCTCTATGGCCCCGCGGTACTGGCGGTCCGAGAACGCGAACCACGGGTTGCCGCATTTTTTCGAGCTCTCAAAAATAACGGAGCCGTTTTTCGCGTCTTTTGAGGCCAGAATAAGCGGCCCCTTAAAACGGCCGTAAACCGTGCCGCTTGAATCTTTCAATACCAGGCGTTCCCCGGAGTATTCCGCCGTCCATTCCTCGTCGGGCGGAAGTTCGGCGTATAATTTGCCGCTTCTCTTGCCGTTTATGGCAAGCCCCTCAAAAGACTTGAATTTCAGGTAATTATTCCGCCCCTGTTTGCCCGTGTTGCCGGTGCCTATGCCCACGCGCATTTTCGTCGACTTTGACAGGCTGTTTATCACATCCATCGGCTCCATGGAAAGCGGGCGGATTATTTTAAAAGGCGGGCGGATCTCTTCCGGTTGTTTTGTAAGTTTGCCTTCCAGCACTTTTATCGCCTTGGAGGCCACCGGATGGCCCGGCGCGGAATCAAGCACCCTGTGATATTGGTTCCATGCTTCGTTGAACTTGCCGTCCCTCGCGTAAATACCGGCAAGCGGCAGGCGGGCTTCGGTAAAAGTCGGGTCCTTGCGCAGAGCTTCTATCAGCGCGGCCTCGGCTTCTTTGTACATCTTGAAATTCATGTAATTCCAGGCGATAATATAGTCCACCCCGGCGAAATCCGGACGCAGCTGTTTATAGCGGCCAAGAAGCTCTATCGTTTTATCCTTATCTTCAAGGTTTGAATAGACGCTGGCAAGCCCGAGGGTGGCGCGTTCGTGGTCCGGCGCGAGACGCAGCGCCAGCTCAAAGGCCTCCTTGGCGGCGGCGTAATCGGCCCGGTGGAATTTCAGCCAGCCGGTTTCCGCCTGAATGTCGGGGTTGTCCGGAGCCAGGGCCGCCGCCTTGTCCATGACCTGCGCGGCCAGACGGTATTGTCCGGCCTGGCGCCAGCACATGGCGGCGTTTAAAAGCGGCTCCGGGTTCGCGGGCTCAAGCGCGGCCATACGCATATATTCGGCTCCGGCCTTCGGCAATTCGCCTTTAAGATAATAGGAATAGGCGTCCGGCTGCCCCGCACTTTGTCCGGAAGGGCCAAAGTGCGGGGCCGGCGTGTTGTCGGGAGCCGCGGCCCGGGCTTTGAGGCAGGCGTTAGACAAAATGAGGGCAAAAATAATTATAAGGCGCATGGTATAAAGTTTTATAATGATATCGTATGAAATTATTGTGGGTAGCGAAATAGCGAATGGCGAATAGCAAAAGGGCAGTGGATAGCGAATAGAGGTTTGTGGTGTTGAAGGAAACTCCTCCCCTAATCGCTATTCGCTAACCCCTATTCGCTTCTTCTTATATGACCGACGCTGAACTGATGGAGGCTTTCGCGAACGGGGAAACCGAAGCCCTGGGAGAGATCATTGCCCGCTACAAAACGCCGCTTTTTAATTATCTTCTGCGCATAACCGGCAATACGGCCGCGGCGGAGGACCTGTTCCAGGATGTTTTTGTCAAGCTTGCCCGGTCGCCAAAGGCCTACGGGGAGCGGTTTAAGTTTTCCGCCTGGCTTTTTACCGTGGCGCACCACGCGGCCATGGATTATTTCAGGCGCCGTTCGGCGCAAAAAACGGTGCCGCTTGACGGGGACGCGGAAAACCCGGGGGCCGCCGACTGCCTGGCTTCAGGCGAGCCCGGGCCTGAGCAGGCGGTTCAGAACCTGGAGCTTAAACGCCGCGTTGAAAAAGCTCTCGCGCTTCTTTCGGAAGATCAGCGCGAGATCTTTTACCTCAGGCATTATTCCGGCCTTTCTTTCAGGGAAATTGCGGCTTTGCTTAAAATACCCATAGGCACGGCTTTAGCCCGCGTGTCCAGGGCCGCCGCCGTGCTGAGGAGGGAACTGGAAAACAGGGAGTAACTGCTAAGGAATCCAGTAGCCAGAATTCAGTAGTCAGAATGAGAATACCCGTGACGAGTAAACTTCCCTATTCTGGATTCTGACTACTGAATCCTGTCTACTTGAGCAGTACCAACAAAGACCTGCAATAAAAACCCCGGATTTTGCGTTATATGGGTAGGAGGGGAATATGACCTGCGAAGAGGCGGAAAAAACGATCCTGTACTTTTACGGAGAGCTTGACGGCTCCGCGGCGTACCAGGCGGAGCGCCATATAAAAGCCTGCCGGTATTGCTCGGCCCAGATAGCCGCGCTTGCGGAGACCGGTCTTTACCTTAAAAGCGCCGGTTCCGAGCCTCCGGCCGCTTTAACGGAAAAGGTGCTTGAGCTTGTCAATGATATGCGTCCGCGCGGATTCCTTGAAATCCTGGCGTTTGCTGACCCTTTCCCAACGGCTGAGGGGACACCGCAGCGCGGTTTCCCCTGGCGCCGGACTGTCGCGGCTTCCGCGCTGGCGGTCGTTTTTGCCATCGGCTTCGCTTCAACGGGATATAAGAACGTGTCCTGGAAAAGCGATATAGAGAGCAGGCTGGATGCGGCGGAGTACAGCATTTGCCAGCTTCAGGGGGAGAATACCTCGTTATGGCAGGCCGATTTCGACTACAAGTATTCCGACCTGGAGTCAAAGATAGCAACTGGCGCGAATGCGGACAGCGTATAACAGGAATAGGGCTGAAGGCTGAGGGATAGGGGAGTTGAAGGCGTATAATAAGGAGAAATTGTATGAACAGAAAACTGGTGTTTTTAACGGCGGTTTCAGCTATACTGGCGGTTCCGGCGGTTTACAGCGCCGCACAGGACCAGGGCGGAGGCGGCCCGGACGAGAGGGAATCCGTGCAAAGAGAGGCTCCCGGCCCCGACCAGGAAATGGGCCCGGACATGCAGCAGCGCCAGAAAGAGGGCTTCGCGCCCAAGCGCGGAGTTAAGAAGGGTTTTGCCGGCGAGGCCCCCTTCGGCGAACCCGGTCTGAGAGGCGGCGGCGGACCTATGTTCCTTGCTGAGGACGAAGTTATAAGCGTCATAAAGAAACATGACGCGAAATTCGCGGAAACAATAACCGGCCTCAAGGAAACATCCCCCGGGGAATACAAGATGCTGCTTATGATGTCGGGGAAACTGCTGGGACAGGCCAGAATGGAGAACGACGATAAAATAGAGGCGGACGCGGTGCGCGGTCTTTTCCTTGAATATGAGACCAAAAGGTTGTCGCGCAAATATGAAAAGGCCGCCGATGCGGACAAAGAGGGTGTAAAAGCCGAATTGAAGGCCAAAGTCGCGGAACTCTTTGACCTGCGGCTTGTGGCCCAGGGCATAAAAGTCAAAAGGATAGAGAGCGACCTCGCCCATCTTAAGAAGAGCATCGAAAGCAGGAAAGTCAACAAGGATAAAATAGTCCAGGAGCGCGTCGGACAGCTGACCGGCGAAAACCTCGGCTGGTAGTTGAAGAAAGCGTATAGGGGTTAGCGAGTAGCGAATAGGGAAGGAATTCCTTAGCGGAAAATTAAAAAAGTCCCGCGGAATATTTCCGCGGGACTTTTAATTGTTCGCTCTTAATTCCAGCGATTCTTTAATGCGCGATCTTTGCCGCGTCTACAAGGCCCGCGCCTTCTTCAACAGGCTTAAGGCCCAGGCTTGAAGCCGATTTGGTTAGGGCTTCCCGTACCGCCGCCGGAGTTTTTGCCCCGGCCGCCACCGCCAAAGCCGCCAGGCCCGCCATATGAGGGCAGGCCATGGAGGTTCCCGACATGGTCGTGTATTTCCCGCCTTTGTAGGTGGAATAAATATTAACGCCGGGCGCTATAAAGGCGATCTCAGCTCCTCTTGAGGAGAAGGAAGCTATCTTGTCGCCTGAATCGGATGCGGAAACAGCTATAGCTTCGGGGTATTTGGCCGGGTAATTTACCGGGCCCGAATCATTGCCGGCCGCGCAGACTATGGTGACGCCGGCCTGGTTTGCCGCCGTCATGACTTTTGCCATGGCGTCCACCGAACCGCCGCCGCCCAGGCTCATGTTGATGACATTCATTTTGTTCTGGGCCGCCCATTCGATGCCTGAAATGACATTGGAATATGTGCCGGAGCCGTTCTTGTCCAGCACTTTCACGGCGTAAAGGCTTGCCCTGGGGGCTATGCCCACCACGCCAACAGAATCCCTCACCGCGCCTATGGTGCCGGACACATGTGTGCCGTGGCCGTGGTCGTCCATGGGGGTCATCGTAGAGACAATGGCGTTATAGCCGCCGGCGTAATTAGCTTTCAGGTCAGGGTGGTTGTAGTCCATGCCGGTGTCTATAATAGCCACCTTAACTCCCGCGCCTTCGGTGAAATTCCATGCGCCGGAAGCGTTTACGCGCTTCACGCCCCAGGGTATTTCAGCGAGCGCCGGGTCCGCGGCGGGTTTGCTGTCCCCGAAAACAGGCAGGCCCGCGCCTGCGCGTATCAGGTCCATCGCCTGCTCCATGGTGGGAAGCGGGTTTCCCGTCATGGACAGGGGGGTTTCCTCTATCCATTTGATATATTTGTCCTCTTCAACGGTTGTAACTCCTTTGAGGGCGTAAATGCTGGCGTCTTTAATGGCATCAGGAAAAACAGCTACCAGGGCGTCTATTATTTTAAATTCCTTTGTCACCTTTCCGCCGATGTCTTCAATGCTTTTCGCCATGGCGCCGCCGCGGTAGGCCGGATCAAAGCTTATAATTTTCTGCGAAGCCTGCGCGCGGGCCGCGCTCATCAGCAGCGCGCCGGCAAATATCCAGAGTAATTTCTTCATTTTTCCTCCCAGCGTGAATATCAAGAACTCCAAATATAGGACTTTTGTTTGATAAAAGTCAAGATAAGCTGCAAGTCTAAGAGTCTGGGAGTCAAGAGTCTAAGGGGCACAGAGGCTGGCGGTTTAGCAACCAACGGGTTACAATTAATATCTTCAATCTTGAATCTTCAATGTTTTTTACCGGTTACCGGATACTGGTTACTGGCTACCCCCGGCTTCACCCTGGCGTTTACCGCCCGCCGCCTACGTTCATCTGGTTGATGTAGTTGCTGGCGTTCGGATTGCTCATCAGCAGGCCCATGATCTTAGGGTCCTTCATCAATCCCAGCAGTTCCGGGTTCGCGGTGACGATGTCGGCCATGGCCTGGGGATTGTTCAGCAGGGCTTTGCCGGCGGGTGTGTCCAGCAAAGCGGTCACCATCCCGCTTGACGCCATGGCGTCAAGCGCCTTCGGATTGTTAAAGGCGCTTTGCACAACGCTGTCCTTCATGAAATTAGTTATCGCGGTTCCGCTTTTCAGGTAATTAGCCAAAGCCTGGGGGCTTGCCGTGGCGGCTTTTACATTGTCCCTGGACATAAACCCGTTGATAACGTATTTGTTGTTTAAAATCGCGCCCAGAGCTTTCGGGTTATTCATGAATTTTCCGACAGCGTAGCTAAGATAGCCTTCTTTGAAGCCGAAACCCCTCTGTTCCTGCGTCCGCAGGCCGGCCAGCGGCGACTGCCGATCGTCGGCCGCGCCTTTAGTATCCCGCGGGCGGGCGGCGGGGTTTTGCGCTTTGCCGGGGTTCTGTGTTTTGCCCGAGCCCCGCGTTTTCGCGTTATCCGGTTCTCTCGGCCCGTCGCCTGTTTGCGTTCCGGAGCCCCTCTTGTAATGCAGCGAAAGAACGTTATCTTCCAGGTTAGGGGTGTAAACGACAGTGCTTTTTTTTATTTCTCCCTCGGAGGAATTAAAAACCGTTTCTTCGTCCTTTGAAACGTCCACATCCCCTAAATTTACCTTCTTTGTCCATTGTATCAGGGGTATGGCTATGAGAATGTAAACAGGCGTCAGATACAGCCATATTTTCCAGCTTGATTTTTTATCTTTTTCTTCCATAAAAATGTGCCCCTGCCGCCTTTACGGCATGCCGCCCATATTCATTTTGCCCGCCGCGCCGGCTGTCCGGGGATTGTTCATCAGGGCGTTCATGATATTGGGGTTGGTGGCCAGCGTCATGGCTATCTGCGGATTGGAAACCATCAGATTGTTCAAGGCGTCAGGGTGTTTCAGCAGGTTCTGCATCGCCGGCGTATCCAGGACGGCGTTGGCCAGCTCGCTTGAGAACACGGCGTTCATCAGCTGCTGGTTCCCCATGCCCGCCTTTATCACGCTCTTATTCAAAAAACTATTCACGGCCTCGGAGTTTGAAAGATAATTCTGCAAACCCTGAGGGCTGCCTAAAGCCGCTTTTACCGTGCCTCTTGCCATGAAGCCTTTAACCACGAAAGAGTTGTTTAAAAGGGCGCTCACGCCTTTTACGGACAGGTTCTTGCCCGCCATGTAGGTAATATAGTCCTTGGTGTAGCCGATAGACATGTCCTTCCGCGCTTCTTTGGGGTTGCGCGGCTTAGGCGTTTGCCGCTCGCCTCCGGCCCCGCTTTTGCGCGCCTCCGGCTGCGCGGCCGGCTGTTTGACGGGCTCCGCCGCGGGCGCCGGCCTTGCGGCGGCGGTTTTTTCCGGTTCGTAATTGAGCGGGGTGCCGGTGTTGGGCTGCTCCGTGCCGTACTGCGGGGCGCCGGCTTTTTTAATTTCGCCCAGCGGGGCATTGACGGCTTTAGGCGCGTTGGAAATCTCCGTATCCGCCGTTTTTTTAGTCATTGCGTGTTTCACCATCGGTATGCCTACGATTATGGCAATGTAAACAGGCGACATATAAAGCAATAGTTTCCAGTTTGATGTTTTTCTTTCCGGGTACATTTTTTGTGTTCTCCCTTGCCCCGCACTTTGGCCCTCTTCGGAAAAAGTGCGGGACTTGCCCGCCCTTAGGCCGATATCTGTAATAATATAACAATGAATCCCGCCAATGTCAAATACCGGTTTATGTTATAATAGGTCAATGCAACTTCAGGCGGTTGGCGGTGTTTTATTGGAAAATTTATTTTATCTGTAGGAGGGGAAAATGAAAAAGATCATGATCGCGGCAATACTTGCCTGGCCTTTCGCTTTTGCCGGGGCGCAGGACTCAAACCCCGCTTCCGCTGACGGTCAGCAGGGGGCCGCCGATGAGCCCACAGCGGAGTCCGTGGAAGCGGTGCAGAGGCCGAACTCCCAGAGAATAATGCTCGAACTTTCCCCTCTGCGCCTGAGCTCAAAGCAGGAATCGCGGCTGACCGACGCCATAGACAAAAAGGCTAAAGAATTTGACAGGCTGATGAAGGAGTACGACAAGACCTCGGCCGAGGAAAAAAACCTGCGCTATAAAGTGGATGGGCAGCGCCGCGGCCTTCTGCAGATAAACCGCTCCATATCGGACCTTATAAAAGATTCTCTTGACGAAGAACAGCGCCAGAGCTACGCCGCCATGCTGGACGCGAAAAACAAATCCGCCCCGCAAGAGGAGCCGGCAGTGGCCGAAACGCCGGCCGTTCCCGGTAAGTCCGCCGCGCCGAAGCCTGTCAGGAAACACAGGGTGTTAAAAAAGAAACGCCTTCCCACGCCGGATGAAGTCTCTGACGCCGTCCCGGCGGCCCAGCCGGACGAAGCCGCTAAAGCCGCCGCCGAAGAGGAGCCCGGCTCTGTGATGGTGGATAAGGAACATGACTCGGTCCGGCCGCCCGCGCACAAAAAAAAGCGCGTTTTAAAGAAAAAAGCCGCGGTTCCGGCCAAGGCCCCGGAGCCCAAAGAGGATATAATGGCTAACGAGCCCGCCGCCGGCGCCACGCCCGCCGCCCCGCCGCCCCCCGCCGCCGAGGAGGATGCCGGGTCGTATCCGTAGGTGGAAAGCTGTAAGGAACAGTAACCGGTAAAGCAAAAAATATTGAAGATTCAAGATTCCGGATTCAAGATTGGCTTTAAGGTTAGGAAGAGTAAGAAGGGAATTTTAAGTCTTAAATCTTAAATCTTGAATCACTTGTACCCTCGACTTATGTTAAACAGAAAAGGCGCGACATTTATCGAACTCATGATCGCCGTGGCTGTTATTACTTTCGGCGTGCTGGCCAGCATGGGGGCTTTTAAGTATATTAACATGGCGATCTCCCAGGCCCGCCTTAAAACCATCGCCACCAACCTGGCCCAGGAAAAAATGGAGATGTTGAAAAACAAATCCTATTATCAGCTTCTGGTGACCGTTAACCCGGCGGTCAGTTCCGGTTATAGCCCCAATTTTGTATATGACTCGAGCAATTATCCCCCTGAAATCTTTGCTATGTGGGGATCACAGGCTTTTACGCGGGTCGTAAATGTGGATTATGCGTCAGTTTCCGGAACCAGCGTTTCCACGGTCCCTTACTCTTCGGATGATCCCGGCATGAAGAGGATAACCGTTTATGTTCTGTGGTCGGAGCGCGGGGTGAAAAAGAAAGTCCAGCTGGACAGCTACTACCAGAATCCCGATGCTGTCACTTTAAACTCGGGATTTAACGGTACCGTGACCATCAGCGGCGGCGGCAATCTTGCCGGAGCGCTGGTTCAGGTGATAGGCTCTCCAAGGTGGAAGGGCTACTCGGGCTCCGACGGCAAGTACACTTTCCAGGTGGTTACGGGAAGCTATACTCTTGTCTGCTCTTCGGCGGGCTTCTATTCCAACCCCACCAGCGCTCCCGTTTATGTCGCCGACGGCGCATATACGGCGCAAAATTTTTCGCTGGTCCGTATTGGTACCGGCACGGTGGGCTCAGCCAGCGTTTACACCGTAAGCCCCGGCCTGCTCATAAGCCAGGTGGTGGCTTCAACAGTTCAGGCGCCCGGCAGTTTTGACGCCCAGTATATCGAGCTGTTCAATCCCACCACCGCCGCTATTACCGTCGGCAGCAGCATTTCCGCGCATTCTATAAACCTGAACATCGCCTCTACCTGCGGCGCCGCCAGAACCTGCCAGGATGTCAACCTGAACTATGTAAACACCTCCGTAGCCCCCGGCGGTTATTACCTGATAGCGAACAGGTCTTCGGTCACGGTGATGGGAACAAATTATACCGCCGACGCCTATTACACGGACACAGCCAACATTTCCTGTTCCCCCGCTCCGCCGGACTGGTCCGCGCCGCTCGTCAAGCGGCTTATCCAGTCGGGCCATAACGGGGCCGTCTGGCTGACCGACAGCGGCGGCAATCCCCTTGACGCCGTCGGCTGGACTCACGAGTCAGACCCCGCGCAGTGCGAAGGCAACTGCATACCGTTTAACGGCGGGGCGACCCCCCACGGCCTGCTTCAGGGCGACCAGATAGTGCGGTTTTCCACGCCCTGCGCCGTGGGGATAACCTACGGCAGGGCCTATGACAGCGGCAATAACGCGACCAGTTTTTACTACAACAATGCCCTCACCGCGGCCGGCATCTCTTATAAGCCTTTCAGCAGATCCTCCAGCCTTACCGCCCAGACCATACTCTCCGGCGCGCCGGCGACGTCCGCTTATGTTTTCGCCGACGACGGACAATCCGCGGCGGCGCTGGCGTTCAACAGTTCAGTGACCGGCGCTCAGGGGCAGGTCTGCCCTGTTTCGTCTTTTACTTTAGTGGGAGTTGCCACCGGCACCTGGAAAGTTACGGTCGTGTCGGGGAACTACATGCAGACTATTTCCACCGTCATAGTGACGCAGAATGTAAGCACAGGCGTTCCCAACGGCATCACCGTGTCTTCCTGGCCCGCCTCCGGTTTCAGCTACACGGCGCTCACTTCCACCTATACCGGCGGTCTGGCTTCCGGTTTCGTTTACGGCGTGGATACGGCCTATACCGCGCCTTTGGCGGGAAAAACGGTGTGGGCGAATAACGGGGCTTCCACCGTTACCGACGCAAAGGGCTGGTATCTTCTGGCTTTGCCTGTCGGCACCGCGGCGCTTACCGCCAATTACAATTCGGCCGACTCAAGCTACGGCACCAGCGACGCTATCGTCAATATAACGCAGGGGGCGGTAACGACCGTACCCGATTTTCATCTGTCCCGGGTCGGAGTCATAAAGGGGTATGTCACCCCCGGAACGGGCGCTCTTCCCAATATCACGGTCACGGCGATTCTGAACCAGGATGTATATCAGGACGTCAGCGATAATACGGGGTACTTCTATATCAACGCGCCAGTCTCGGCAAGCTACTACACCGTTACGCCCGAGCTGGATCCGCTCCAGACTTATACTACGGCGCCCACAAGCCCTCTTCTGGCCCTGGTTACCACCGCCGGAGGCACCGTTCAGGTAGGAACTATCACGGTAGTGGGCGGCATGGGAACTATTACGGGGAGCGTCACTAACGGCGGCGCCGCTATCACCACCGGCGTGCTGATAGTCGCAAGCACGGCGGCCGTCCCCGACCCCCTGCCGGCCGTTTACGCCCAGACCTCCCCCGCGCAGACCATTCTTTATTCCGTCTCAAGCCAGGCGGACGGGACCTACAGCCTGGATGTGCGTTCCGGCGGCACTTATCAAATGCGCGCTTTTTACCCCATGGTGAACGTACAGACCGGCTCGGTGAGCTATACCAGCAAAACGCTCTCCTCTGTCGTAGTCATCGCCACAGCCACAGCGACGGGGAAGAATTTCACATGGCCATAAAACTTAAAAAAGGGTATACCCTTATAGAGGTAATGCTGACCGTCGCCATTATCGGCATCGTGGGCGGTATGGCCTTTCCGATCATGAGGCAGATGACCAACTTCTGGCGGCAGACCACGGCCAGAAACGACATTCAGCGGGATGTGAGGGTAGCCCTTGACACAATAAACAGGTTCGCCCGCCAGGCTCAGGGCGACACGGTAATAATAGACAACGCTTCGGGGCAGCCTCCCGCTTCGCGCCTGCAGTTTTCAGTCATAAATCAAAGCGGGCAGACTGTAACCATGCTCTTTTACCAGAAAGGGAACAGGCTCTACATGTCCAATAACGGCAATATCTCCGTGCTGTCCTACAACCTTTCCTACATCGCGTTCACTTACCCGCGCACGGACGACACAACCCTGATCTCGGTGGCCATCACCACCCAGTCGCCCACCTATATGGGCGGCAAGAAAGCGCTGCAGCTATCCATCCAGAAAGTGAGGATAATGAACTAGATGAGAAAAAATAAAGGGCAGGTTCTGGTCGGGGCGCTCCTGATCCTGGCGGTGCTGGCCATAATCGTTCCTATTATGGTGATGTATGTCAGAAATGAAGCGAAATGGAGCGTGAAACAGGGACAAAACTCCAACGCTTTCCAGCTGGCGGAAGCCGCGCTGGAAAGGGGCCATCAGAAAGCGACTGAATCCACCACTACCTGGAAAAGCCTCATGGACGGACAGGCCCTGCCGGGGTTTAACGCCAGCACTCCCACGGCTTACACCGAACTGCCCGGCGGCTCTTATGTAGTGTACATCACAAGCGGCCCCGGCCCCCAGTCAATAACCATCATCGGCCTCGGCCGCGATAAGAACGGCGCTACCAGTAAAGAAGTGCGGGCTGTGAAGGCGGTTTACGGCAACGCATACAACAGCAGAGCCGTCACTTATGAGGTGGCCACAGCCGTCTATATGAGCGGCAACAATGTGCAGGTTGAATGGGGCGGCATAGTCTCCCACGGAACGGCCACCATTGCCGACAAGCTCCATCCCACTTACAGGGCAGTCGCCGGCATTGACCTGGACACCAACGGCCCCTGGCCCCTCAATAACGACCCCAATAACTGGTGGTGGCATTCCTATGATACCACTGTCCCGCCTTTTCCGACAATAAACACCGAGGCCTACAAGGCCCTTGCCATCGGCCCCGACCCGGCCCACCCCCTCAAGGATCACTGTAATAACAATTTTTATACAGCCGGCAGCTACGACAAGAAGTCATTCACCGACTGCAACAAAAAGCAGGATAATGGGAATACTTATTATATCGGGGGGAACTGGTCCGACTTCAACAGCGCCTTCACCGGCAATATCATCGTGATGGGCGACCTCGCGTTCTCAAACGGCAAACAGCCCAGCGTTGACGCTTACGATGCGGTCGTCCCGCCGTTCGCATGGAAAGAGTACTGCAACGACTGGGCCGCCTACCAGGCCTATGACACGTACGCCGTGGGCAAGCCGGCCTGCTTCGGCAGCCTGAACTACAACTACCAGGCCAGCGGCGTGACCTACAACATCGCCCCCTCCATCCACGGTTTCGTGTATGTCGCCGGCAACTTCTCCATCCCCAACGGCGGCGGGAACAGCAACCTGCTCCACGGAGTCCTGCTTGTTAAAGGGGTGGCCGATGTGCAATCCAACTCTCATGCCCATGTATACTTTGATTCGTCCACCATGGCGGGCATCCAGGTTCTGAGCTACGGCGCTCCGCGGGTTTCCTGGGGGGATACGGTCTACAAATGGCCCTCCTCCCTTCCATAAGGGGCGCCGCTTGAACGCTTGAATGCGAGATGTAAAAATAACCGGGATATTGCGCGGCATCCCTGTAATAGCGTAAAATTGTTTTGAGGAACAACAAGAATGCCGTCGGATAAAGATTACTACAGACTTCTTCAAGTGCATCCGGACGCGGACCCGGCGATAATTAAGAGCGCTTATCGCACGCTGATGAGCGAGCTTAACGCGCACCCCGACAAGGGCGGTTCAACGCAAATCGCCCAGCAGTTGAACGAGGCCTATGAAACGCTGTCCGACGCCGTAAAAAGATTTCTCTATGACAAAGAAAGGCCCAAACCCCAGGCGGTAATGCCGCAGCCTGAGGCGAGAAGAGCTTACCCGGCGCCGGCCGGGCAAAAGCGGTCTTCCCCCGCGCCAAACGCTATTCCCCAGGTAAAGTGTCCTATATGCGGGAATACGATAGAAGTGCCCGGTCCGACATCCCGGCAGACCAGGGTGGCTTACATCAGGGAACTCTCGGGGTTCCAGATGTACAGCGGCCACGAAATATCCCACGCGGAAGCCGAACAGATAGCCATCAGGCTGGTGCCGAATTAAAAAAATTCCAGAATTTTAAAGGGAATCCCGGGGATAATACCGATTATGTGGTTCGGGGACATAATATTTAATTCCACACAACTTTCGCATATCAGGTCACACGAGCTTAATCCCCCGGACTTTCTTAAATTTGATATATTAGGGATATGAGGATTAAGAATGTCTATGTGGTTGCGGGGCCGAATGGGGCGGGAAAAACCACTTTTGCCAAAGAATTTCTGCCGTATTACGCCAAATGCCCCAATTTTGTCAATGCCGATTTGATAGCCCAGGGTTTGTCTCCTTTTGTGCCGCGCGCGGCGGCCATCAAGGCTGGTAAACTGGTTTTAACCCGTATACATGATTTTGCGGGGATTGGCGCGGATTTTGGATTTGAGACCACCCTTTCGGGAAAAACCTGTCTGAATTTATTTAAGCGTCTTAAAGCTCGCGGGTATAAAGTGCATATTTTTTTTCTATGGGTGCCGGGTCCCAGCCTTTCGCTTGTCAGGATTAAGGAGAGGGTCGCCTCAGGCGGACACGATGTTCCCGCGGAGGATATTGAACGCCGGTTTAGCCGGTCCATTCCCAATTTTTTCAAGTTGTATAAACCGCTGGCAAATTCCTGGATGTTGTTTAATAATGCGGGAGCCAAGCCGGTCTTGATTGCGAAGGGAAACAACGGGCATTTGGAAGTCATAGATGCCGCGTTGTTCGAAAATATTACCGGAGAGATTTGAGGCTGCATGAAGAAAAGACTTTCCTTGCAGGATAAAGCTGAATTGGCCATGAAAAGCGCGGTGCGAAAGGTTGTTGCGGAGCACAAGAAGTCCGGCCGGCCGCTGGCTGTCTGGAAAAACGGTAAAGTGGTTCGCATTCCCGCCGATAAGCTGTAACTCCGGGAATCCGGGGACACAATATTGTTTTAGAACTGTTTTGGAATTCCGCTGAAACCCCCCAACATTTAACCAGGAATTTTTGCGGGGCCTGCCCCGCTCTTTTCCGGACTTCCGCAGGCCCCCTAAAAATCACCGTCTCTTCATTGGCATCTCTCTTGAAATCCGGGTGCCTCAAGGGTAAGAGGGGGGAATGTTTTTTATCCGGCAGCCGGCCTTACGGGTTCGCGGGGCCTGCCCAGCTCTTTTGGCTTTGCGGCAACAGTCAATTATACAAGCTGGAGCTAATTAGCTATGGCTTCTGGGCCAAAAGGGCTGGGCCTGCCGCCGGACCGGAACGCGGGGACAGCCGTCCACACCGTGGCCGGCTTCCATCACTCACCTTCGGCGCTTGCGTAAGTCTCAGGTTCGCGAAGGCCCCGCTAACCCGGCTCCGGCAGCACCCGCTCCATTTATTCAAGGAAGAAACTTGTTGTAAAAAAGGGAAGAGTCAAAGGGCGGTGGTGTTTTCCCCGCGCGCTCCTTAGAGGGTTTAATCCTGAAGTCTGGAGTGGATCGCTCCGCGACGGTGAGGACCGTTCAAGTCTGAAAGCATTGTCTTTCAGACGCGTTCCGGAGCCGGCGGAAGACTTCAGGATTCTTCTTTAAAACCCGGTCCCGGAGCGCGCGGGGAAAGCGCCGGCGCCCGTTCCAGCAAGATACGCGGGCGTCAGGGTGCCTCATTGCGGAAGTCGGGTGCGGGGGAGGTCATATCTTCCGGAAAAAATCATTGCCCTTGTCGTCCACCAGTATGAAAGCGGGAAAGTCTTCCGCCTCTATCGCCCACACGGCTTCCATTCCAAGTTCCGGGTAGTCCAGCGTTTCCACTTTCCTTATATTGCGCTCCGCCAGAAGGGCGGCCGGCCCGCCGGGGGAGCCCAGGTAGAAACCGCCGTATTTTTTGCAGGCGTCGGTGACGGCCTGCGAGCGGTTGCCCTTGGCTATCATCACCATGGACGCGCCTTTGGCCTGGAGCGGGTCCACGTAGGGATCCATGCGGCCCGCCGTGGTGGGCCCGAACGAGCCGGAGGGTTTGTTCTCAGGCTGCTTGGCCGGGCCCGCGTAATAGACCGGGTGCTTTTTAAGGTATTCGGGCAGGTCCTTGCCGCCGTCCAGCAGCGCCTTGAATTTTGCGTGGGCGATATCCCTGGCCACCACTATGCGCCCGTTAAGCGAGAGCCGCGTGCCTATGGGATGTTTGGAAAGCTCGGCCAGTATTTCCTTCATGGGCCGGTTCAGGTCTATGCTGACGCATTGCGCCGCCGACGAGAATTTAGAGCGTATCTCCGCGGGGATAAGCCGGCCCGGGTCCTTTTCAAGCTCTTCTATCCAGAGGCCGTTCTTGTCTATTTTCGCCAGTATGTTCCTGTCCGCCGAGCAGGAGAGCCCCATTCCTATGGGACATGACGCGCCGTGCCTGGGCAGTCTTATTACCCTTATGTCGTGCGCGAAATATTTGCCGCCGAACTGCGCGCCGTAGCCGAGTTTATACGAGGCTTTAAGCAGTTCCTGTTCCAGTTTCTTGTCGCGGAAGGCCCGGCCGCCTTCATTGCCGGTTTCGGGGAGCCCGTCCAGGTAGCCGGCGGAGGCGAGCTTCACGGTTTTTAAACACATCTCGGCCGAGGTTCCGCCTATCACGAAAGCTATGTGGTAGGGGGGGCAGGCCGCGGTGCCGAGCGACTTCATTTTTTCAATAAGGAAGGGCTTTAATTTTTCAGGGGTCAGGGTGGCCTTGGTTTCCTGGTAGAGCATGATTTTGTTGGCCGAGCCGCCGCCTTTTGTGACAATTAAAAAATTATACTCCATGCCCGGCACGGCGTATAGGTCCAGCTGCGCGGGTAAATTGTTGCCGGAGTTCTTTTCCTCGTACATTGTAAGCGGCAGGGTCTGGGAATAGCGCAGGTTTTCCGCGGTGTAGGTCTCCCAGATGCCTTTTGAAAGCCATTCGGCGTCGTTCGCGCTGGTCCACACCTGTTCGCCTTTTTTAGCGACCACGGTGGCGGTGCCGGTGTCCTGGCAGAACGGCAGCTCGAATTTGGCCGAAATGGCGGCGTTTTCCAGCAGGCAATAAGCGATGAATTTGTCGTTTTCGGAGGCTTCTGGGTCGTTGAAAATTTTGGCCACCTGTTCCTGGTGGGCGGTGCGGAGCAGGAAGGAAACATCGCGCACGGCTTCGCGGGCGAGCGCGGCCAGCGCCTCAGGCTTTATCTCAAGTATTTCGCGTCCCCCGGCTTTTATAACTTTCACGCCCTCTTTAGTAAGCAGGCGGAATTTGGTCTTGCCCTTGGTCAGCTCGAACATTTCCTGATATTTGAATGTAAGTTTGGTTTCAGCCATAAATCTCCTTATTTATTTCTTAATGTAGTCGCCGGCAAATTTCCTGCGAACTCCGGGGAGAGGGCCAGTCATGGGGCTGCCCATTCCGCCGGAAAAAGTACCTTTTTCACTTTATAAGTCGCCAGCAAATTTCCTGCGCGCTCCAAGACCGGGTTTTGGCGGATAAGCACGGGGTCTTACGCCGGCGTGCGAACTCGCCTCGCACACAGTGCTCGGCTCAAACATTCACCGCCGTCGCTAATGATAGCGATACGCTCCAGACCCCGTGCTTAAACCCTCTAAGGAGCGCGCAGAAAATCCGCTGGCGACTTTTTATATAACACTTCCCACCCTTAATTTAGGTACATCCACATTTACCCGCCCCGCACTTTGGCCCATTTCGGAAAAAGTGCGGGGCCCGCCCAGTGGTAAACAAATATCCTTAATACCAAAAGTGGCCTGTCACCTTATTCCCCATAAGTTTTCCACCGGGTGGGTAATTATTGCCGTATCTACGATAAGGGCGGGGACACCTATTATATAAGGAGGGACAGGCATGGGATTGCTCTGTAGCCGCATAGCGGATGGGAGGCTCCAACCCCACAATCCGGGTTGGAGGGAAACCACGGGAGGGTTTCCTACGCGGCGGAATGGGCAACCCCATGACTGTTTCCTCAAAGAAGTTTCCTGATCCATTCAATATATCGCTCCACGCTGATTTTTAAGGCTTGCGCGTTTTTTTCCGGGAAAGATTTGTCAACGTATTCAATCAGGTTTTTCTGGGCCAGGATCTCTCCCAGCCTTTTTGCCTGTCTGGAAATATCAGGATCGCTGATTTTGGCGCTCAACAGCCCCACCACATCCTGGTGGGAATCCGACGAGGAACGGATACCCGCGTGTTTTACCAATAAAGCGTCCGTCGCCGATATACAGCAGTGAACGCCGGCCAGGCCCGTGGCGTTCCAGTTCTTTTTCTGGGAAGCATCCACCATGGCTTCAAAGAACTCCATCGCTTTGTCCCAGTAAAGGGTATAGCGGTCGCGTGAAATTTTTGTGAGACGGGTTTCTTTTGGCGTCATAGAATTTCCGTAAACAACTCCCCTCGTACAACTCTCCCTGTTCTCAGGATTTCCCGGGCGAATTTATCCTTTTGTTTGTACCGTTTGCGGAATTCATCCATGGTTAAAATAACAGGGGCCAGCGGATAATGATACCGTGCCAACACTTTTGGGCCATGCTCGCTGAAGCAATCCACCACTTCTTTCTCGTCTTTTTCGTTCTCAACCAAAGCCAACAGATCTATGTCGCTTTCCGGCCGGAGCTGGCTGCGCGACGCGCTTCCAAAAAGAATAAGGGATTTTACCGAATGCGGCAGTTTCCCGCCGAATTCCTTAAGTAGTTCATCCAACCACTGTTTTTCTTTCTCAAAAACAACCTTAACCACATCTTTAACTACCCAATGTTCCCTGTTCAGGCGGAACAAATGGGCCGGCGCCGCTATCTTCCGTTCCGCGATTCCCAGTGAAACCAGCGCCTTAAGTTCGTTGTGGGTTTGCTGGGGGCTGAAGCCGGAGCGCCTGGCTATTTCACGCCCCGTAAGTTCTTCTCCCGAATCGTAAAGACAGCGTAAAACTTCCAGGCGGGACTTCCGGCCAAAAATGCCTTGTGTGATAGATGTTGTCATATATAGTAGACAGATGTCTACTATATAGTACATTAAAAATCGGTGTTTTTCAAGGCTATGCCAGTGCCGTGACAAGAGCTATGCTCATCAGACGGCCAAGTCCCCGTCAACGGCAGGGTAGAGGGGCTTGGGGCGAGGGTATAGGGATCAAAAATAAGAAACTCCTTCCCTAATCCCTAACCCCTATACGCTATCCCCTGCCGTTCTTCTATTCTTCTTCCGGCACGTCGGGGGTGGAGATCAGATGCCTGGCGGCGGCTTTCGGTTCGGCTTTGCCGAACAGGTTCGCCAGCAGAAATTCGCGGTTCAGCCTGGCGATATTGGAGGCCTTTACCTCTTTGGGACAGACCGCCTCGCATTCATACTCATTCGTGCAGTTGCCGAAGCTTTCCCTGTCCATCGCCTCCAGCATGCAGAGCACCCGCCTTTCCCTTTCCGGCTTGCCCTGCGGCAAAAGCGCGAGCTGCGATACCTTCGCGCCCGTAAAAAGCATCGCTGCGCCGTTCGGGCAGGCCGCCACGCACGCCCCGCAGCCTATGCAGGCGGCCGAGTCCATGGCTTCTTCGGCGTTCTCTTTGTTAACCGGTATCGAATTGGCGTCCGGCGCGGCCCCCGTGTTCACGGAAATGTAGCCGCCCGCCTGTATAATCCTGTCCAGAGCCGAGCGGTCAACCGCCAGGTCCCTGATTATCGGGAACGATTTCACGCGCCAGGGCTCTACGACAATAACATCCCCGTCCTTAAAGCGGCGCATGTGCAGCTGGCAGACGGTGGAGTGCTCGTCGGGGCCGTGCACCTCGCCGTTCACCACCAGGCCGCAGCAGCCGCAGATGCCTTCGCGGCAGTCGCTTTCCACCGTTATGGGGCGTTCGTTTTTCCTGATAAGGTCTTCGTTTAAAACATCTATCATCTCAAGGAAAGACATATCGGGGGAGATATCATTCACCTGATAGGGGACCATCTTTCCCTTTTCGTCGGGGCCGTTCTGCCGCCAAACCCGGATAGTAACGCTGAAATGTTTGTCCATGATAAAGCCTCCTGATAATAGCAGCGTATAGGGGCGAGGGTATAGGGTTCCGAAATAAGGAACTCCTTCCCTAAACCCTAGTCTCTATACGCTATCCCCTTTCGTTACTTATAATTCCTCTCCGCCATCTTGATATTTTCAAAGGCCAGCGGCTCTTTGTTCAGAGCGGGCTCGTTGCCTTCGCCCTTGTATTCCCAAACCGCGGCGTGCGAGAAGTTGGCGTCGTCGCGCCTGGCTTCGCCCTCGGGGGTAACGGATTCTTCCCTGAAATGCGCCCCGCAGGATTCTTTGCGCTCCAGAGCGTCTTTTACCAGCAGTTCCGCAAATTCCAGAAAATCAGCCACCTTGAACGCTTTTTCCAGCGTCTGATTCATTTCCATGCTCGTGCCGGGCAGCGCCAGATTCTCCCAGAATTCTTCCCTTATTTCCGGTATCTTTTTCAGGGCTTTCTTCAGGCCGGCCTCGTTGCGGCCCATGCCGCAGTCGGTCCACATCACGTTGCCGAGCTCGCGGTGGAATTCAGTGGGGGTCTTTTTGCCTTTTATGGCCAGCAGTTTATTCAGCTTGTTCGTTACCGCCGACACCCCGGCTTTGAACTCGGCGGAGTTTTCGCTTACCAGCTCGAACTTTGACGAGCCCAGGTAGCCGCCTATAGTGGCGGGTATCACAAAGAAGCCGTCCGCGAGCCCCTGCATTAGGGCGCTGGCCCCGAGGCGGTTGGCGCCGTGGTCGGAGAAGTTGGCTTCGCCCAGCGCGAACAGGCCCGGCACGGTGGTCATAAGGTTATAGTCCACCCACAGGCCGCCCATGGTGTAATGCGAAGCCGGGTATATGCGCATCGGGACTTTATAGCCGTTCTCATCCGTTATCTGATGGTACATGTCAAAAAGGTTGCCGTATTCCTCGCGTATTTTGTTTTCTCCCTTCCTTTTTATGGAGTCCCTGAAATCCAGGTAAACCGAAAGGCCCGTGGGGCCCACGCCGCGGCCTTCGTCTATCATCGCCTTGGATGCCCTTGAGGCGATGTCCCTCGGCACGAGGTTGCCGAAAGCGGGGTAACGCCGTTCCAGAAAATAATCCCTTTCGTCTTCGGGTATCGCGTTCGGCGGGCGTTTGTCGCCTTTGCTCTTCGGCACCCATATGCGGCCGTCATTGCGCAGGCTTTCGCTCATAAGCGTCAGTTTCGACTGGTGTTCCCCCGAGCGCGGTATGCAGGTGGGGTGGATCTGGGTGAAGCAGGGGTTGGCAAATCCCGCGCCCTTTTTGTAAGCGGTCCAGGCGGCGGATACATTGCAGCCCGACGCGTTGGTGGAAAGATAGAACACGTTGGCGTAGCCGCCGGTGCATAAAAGCACCGCGTGGCCGGAATAGGTTTCCAGCTCGCCGGTGACCAGATTCCTTACAATTATTCCGCGCGCCTTGCCGTTCGAGATCACGATATCCGACATCTCGCGGCGCGGGTAAATTTTCACCGTGCCGGCGGCCGCCTGGCGCATCATTGCGGAGTAGGCGCCCAGAAGCAGCTGCTGGCCGGTCTGGCCCCTTGTGTAAAAAGTGCGCGAAACCTGCGCGCCGCCGAAAGAGCGGTTGGACAGAAGGCCGCCGTATTCCCTGCCGAACGGTACGCCTATGGCGGCGCAGTGGTCTATTATCTGGTTTGAAACCTGCGCCAGGCGGTAAACATTGGCCTCCCTGGCGCGGTAGTCCCCGCCCTTTATGGTGTCGTGGAAAAGCCGCCAGACCGAGTCGCCGTCGTTGGGATAATTTTTTGCGGCGTTTATGCCGCCCTGGGCCGCTATGGAGTGGGCGCGCCTTGGGGTATCCTGCAGACAGAAAACTTTTACATTATAGCCCAGCTCGCCAAGCGAAGCGGCGGCCGAGGCGCCTGCAAGCCCGGTGCCCACTACCAGAATGTCGAATTTTCGTTTATTGTTCGGGTTTACCAGCTTCACGTTGAATTTATGGTTGTCCCATTTCTTTTCTATCGGTCCCGCGGGTATCTGCGCGTCAAGTTTCATATTTTTATCCTCCACGATATACTGAAAACCAAATCGAAAGTGTAGAGTTGAGAGTGTAGTGTGTAGAGTATGAAGAGAACTCTTTTCCAATCTCTACACTATCCACTCTACACTACCCACTATTATATAACCACCACCATGTTTGCCGCCGTTCCTGAGTCAAGATTAAGCAGGAAATATACCGAAATGCACGCAAAACCCAGCATAGCCAGCGCCACTAGCCAGCCGCCTGCCTTGATGATAGGGGTATATTTGGGGTGGTTTACGCCCAAAGTCTGGAACGCGCTCTGCAGGCCGTGGGTCAGGTGTATGACCAGCGCCACCGCGCCGCAGATGTATACCGCCACAAAAACCCTGCTTCTGAAAGCCGAGGTAACCATCTGATAAAAGCCGATGGAATGGTCCACGAACTTGAAAGTCAGCATATGGTATGTCAGGTAAGCCAGAATTGCCGCGGCGGTATAAAGCTGGGTGGCGGAGCCTATAGTGCGGCCGCCCTGCCATTTCCGGGCTTCATAGCCTCTGGGGGCGTTCAGCCAGTCTTCCAGGCGCACCCAGGCGCCGAAAAAGATATGGACCAGAAATACCGCGGCCAGGCCCCACTCCAGGAAAGGGGTCACCGGGTTTGTAAGCAGCAGGTCCACCCAGTTGTTATAGGCTATCTCGCCCTTGAACAGCAGCAGGTTCTCGGCCAGGTGCACCAGCATAAAAATTCCCAGCGCGAGCCCGGAAACGGCCATCAGGGCTTTCCGCCCTATTGAAGTTGTAACCAGTCTTTTAATAAATGTGATATCCATGATATAAAACCTCTTTATAAGTAGAATGGCTGAAAGCCGCAATTACGAAGCGTTGAAAGAAAAACTTCAGGCTTCAGCTCTTCAGCGCTTCAGAGCCAGACAGCCTGCCGGAACATCTGTATCTATTCTAGAAACTAAAAGGGAGCGTTGGAAAGTATAAAAACTTATGTCATTTTTAAATTTTCTAATATCCCAAAAATACACTTTGCAGAGCCCGCTAAATATAATAGAATTAACCGGTAATCATTTTCAGGAGGGTTAAATGAAAAAGATCCTTTTTTATTCCGTATTCCTTTTGTCGTGCTCCTATGCGGGGGCTTATGAAAAGATAGAGTTCAAGGGCCAGATAACCAATTCGGCTATGGTAAAACCTTCAGCCGTGGCCACGGCTGAAGGCCGGATCTTCGTGGCCGACACGAAAGCCAACGCCGTTTTTATTTTTGATCCCGCAGGCAAACTGCTGAATAAAACCAAGGCGCCGCTTGCGACGCCCTCCGGGATCTCTTTCGGGAACGGTAAATTATACGTGGCTGAAAGCGATGCCTCAAAGATCGCCGTTTTGGACAGCGAAGGCAACGCGCTTTGGCAGTTTTCGGGTTCCGGTTCCGCGCCCGGCCAGCTTGATTCCCCCATGGGAGTGGCCTTCGGCCCTGACGAGCGCCTTTATGTGGCTGATACCGGCAACGCCAGGGTCGAGATTTTTAATTCCGACGGCATTTTTCTCTACGGATTCCCCGTATTTAAAGGCGGCAACGCCAAGTTCAAACTTTCAAAGATAGTCGCTGACCGGGCGGGATTTATTTATGTCTCGTCTCCGGACCAGGCCCTTATACAGAAATACGACAGGACCGGCAGGCTTGTAAAAGAATATTCCATGGAAAACAACGCCATGACCGTAAGCGAGTACGGCGTTGTGTATGTCGTAAACGGCAAGGAGGGGAAGGTGCGGGAGCTGGACCAGAACGGAGAGGTGGCGGGAACTTTCGGCACCAGGGGCAAGGGCAAGAGCGAATTTCTGAAATTAAGCGATATAACGCTTGACGCCGCCGGCCTGCTTTATCTCTGCGACGAAGGCAATAAAAAAGTTTCCATCATAAACCTTGAGGGTCAGCTGCCGGAAATGAAGCTGGAAAAAGCCGCAGCCGCGGGCCGCTTTAATATAAAAGGGCCTTCCAGTAAATACGCTTTCAAGGCCGAGGCTTTTGTGGTAAGGCCCAACGGCGCGATAGTCGCCTGGCTGCCGGAAGGCCGCGAGGCCGCGCGCATAGACGCTTCCGGCAAAAAAACGCTGCTGCGCCAGGGCAAAGAACAGGGCCAGGTGAAAAACCCCGCTGGTTTCGCCTCCGATTCGGCGGGCAGGCTTTACGTGGCGGACACCGGCAATGACAGGCTGCAGATCTTTGACGCCTCGGACACTTTCGTGAATTCGTTCGGCGAAAGCGGTTCAAAGGAGGGCAATTTTGACAGCCCTTCCGGCCTTGCCGTAAGCAGCAAGGGCAATATATACATAGCCGACACGGGCAATAAGCGGATGCAGGCCTTTAATTCCGACGGGTTTTTTCTGTTCACCGCGGGCCCGAAGATCGGCGGCATTATCCTGCAGAAACCGATCAGCGTGAGCCTGGACAATAACAGGAACGTTTATATTCTGGATGCCGGGCTTAAGAAGGTGATAGTGACCGACGCTTCGGGCAAATTTCTCAGGATCTGGGAGGATTCCGGCGATCTGCAGAACCCCGTGGCGCTCGCCTACGACGGCAAAGGCTATTTCTATATTCTTGACAAGGGAGCTTCAAATGTGAAGGTCTTTGACGAAAACGGCAAATTCACGGCCAGCTTTTTCGCCAAAGGCAAGGGCGAGCGGGAACTGCTGGACCCGCAGTATCTTGCCGTAAGAGGCAACACGCTCTACATTTCAGACAAAGAGGGCGCGAGGATACTCGCCTTCAGCCTGGATTACATACCCGAGGCCCCGCTGCTGGCGGCTTCCGTTGAAGGAGCCGCGGTTAAACTTTCCTGGCAGACTAAAGCCGGCCCCTGGATCAAGAAATTCGTCCTTTACAGGGCCAATAATCCGGACGTGGAACCCAAGCTTGTGGCTTCGCCCGTTAAGCCCGAGTATTCCGACTCCGGTCTGGCTTTGAACGCCACCTATTATTATTCCGTGGTCAGTGTTTCCGTTACCGGTTCCACAGGCGAAATGAGCGAGCCCGTGGAGGTGTTTTTAGAAGGCCCTCAGGAGCCGGCGGAAAGAGTGCAGGTGCAGTCCGCCTCCGCCGACGGCTCATATACGGGCGACGCCAAAAACATGGCTCCCATGGAAATAGTGCCCACCGAGCTTAACTATATATTCTCGGCAAATTATAAGCACTATCTCAAAAACCCGGTGGGCAGGGTGACGGTGAAAAACAACACCGACACCGCCTTCAGCAACGTCAAGCTTTCCTTCTACTTCAAGGATTTTATGGATTTTCCCACCGACACCGTGGTGCCGGAAATAGGTCCCAAAGCCACCGCCAAAGTGGACCTGATGGCTACCCTGAACAACCGCATACTGAGCATCACCGAGGATACGCCGGTGCAATGCCAGTTGACGCTGACCTATTATATGGACGGGCAGGAGAAAACTTTCCAGCTGAACAAGCCGGTAAAGGTTCTGTCAAAGAACGCCATAGTGTGGGACAGGGCGGAGCGCATGGGGAACTTCATCACTCCCAAAGACACCCCGGTGTTCGCTTTTGACCGTTACGCGCTGAGCAACAAGAAAAAGTTTGAAAAAGAATCGGACCTTTTAAACGAAAACCTGGTTACGGCCCTGATGGTCTGGGAGGCGCTGGGCGAGCACGGGGTAAGCTACTTGTCGGACCCGACAAACCCGTACGCGGCTATAAAATCCTCATCCGCAAAGGATCTGTCCCTGGACACCGTGCAGTTCCCCCGCACCACCCTGAAGCTCAGAAGCGGCGACTGCGACGACCTGACGGCGCTGTTCACCTCGATGCTTGAGGCCTCAGGCGTACACACGGCCCTGCTTGATTACCCCGCGCACATATCAATGATGTTCGACACCGGCGCCTCGGAAGCCAAGGAGGTCGGCATCCCTGAAGAATATCTTATAAATTACAACAACACTTGGTGGGTGGGGCTTGAAACCACCATGGTGGGAACTAATATTTATGACGCCATAGTTCACCAGGCCGACATGTACAAAAAAGCCGGCGCGGATGTCAGGATAATAGACACCCACGCGGCCTGGAGCGAGTTCGAACCGGTTACCCTCGCCGAAACGGGAGACGAAAAATACGATCTTCCGAATCTTGCTGAAAGGGTGACGGGGGCCGTTGACGTTCTGATGAAGGCGCGATATGAATATTTCAAAAAATACTACGGAAATGTGCTGCGTGAAAACCCAAGCGATCTGGACGCCAATCTGAACCTCGGTATTTTGGCGGGCCAGTACAAGGATTATGATGAGGGGATAAAGCGCCTGAACAAGGTGCTTGAGAAAGACCCTAAAAATGCCGCAGCCATCAATAACCTGGGCAACATAAGTTTCTCGCTCGGCAAATACGACGAGGCGCGAGCTTTTTATATGAAGGCCGCCAAGGCCGACTCCTACGACGGAGATATCTGGCTGAACCTGGCCCGGACCGCCGTAAAAACCGGAAATCAGGACGATGTCAGAACTTTCGTGGACAGAGCGGCGAAAATCAATCCGGACCTGAAGGATATCGGGGATAAACTTGCAAAATAGTTCCCGGCCGCCCGCGGCTGAAAAAAATCGTGCGGGTGAAAAGCGGCTGTGACTGAAAGTCCATTGAAAATTGTCGTTCCATGAGTTATTATATCGGTGTGCGCCGGGATTGAACGGCAGACAACTAAAAGAGGTGTGGTTATGAAAAAAACATTGTTCGCGCTGGTGCTGATGTTTTCCGTTAATTCCGTAATGGCCCAGGAATCAAAAGACTGGCAAGGCTGGTACAATAATCTCCTTAAAGGCCTTAAAACCAGGATACAGACCCGTCTTACGTCAAAAACCAGGGTGAGCGCGGTGGCCGCGGTAAGAGGCGCAAAGCAGGGTTCTGACCCCATGGCGCTTTACTGGAAGGGCGGTGTTTCGGACAACGCCCAGAAAAAACTGGACGCCGAAAAAAGCCAGTTCACGGACGCCGTCCAGCTGTCGGTGGACGGCAATGTTGAGGATGGCCGCCTGGCGCTATCTAAGTTTATAAAAGACAACCCGGACAGCGTATTCGTCCAGGACGCCAAAGAGGCCCTGTCAAAACTTCCCGCCGCTGAAAAAGCTGAAGTGAAACCGGCGCCGGCCAGCGCCGTGAAAACCGAAAATGCCGTGAAAACCGACAAACCGGCCGGTAAAACTTCCGGGCAGGCGAAAGACGAAGACTAGGCCGGACGATCAAAGCGAATAAAAAAGCCCTCCGCTTCACGCGGAGGGCTTTTTTATTACACTGTTAACGGAAAGGTTACAGGGTACAGGTGTCAGGCAGAAAACTGGAAAATAAGAGTCTTGGAAAGCCGGGGGTAAAACCACAAAACCGTCTCCCCTGTAACCTGCTACCTGACACCTGCAACCTGTTTAATCGTCAGGGTTTTTTTTCGGCGCCGCTTTTGTCAGCGTCCTGCGCCGGTACGGTTGCCGGTATCCAGGTTCTTTCCGGCGGGGCCGGTTTTATTTCCGCCGCCGGCTGGGCGGTTTCGCCTTTGTCTTCCTGCGCCATTTTTTGCGCTTGCGGCACCACCCATGTTTTGTCCGGAGTTTCCGGAACTATCGGTTTAAAATCTTCGTTATCATTGCCTGAGGGTGCGCCTTCCGCCGGTTTTGGCGGCAGCCAGGTCCTGTCCGGCGGTTCCGGCGGGCCGGCAGGGGGGCGTGTTTCCGTCCATCCCGCTGTTCCCGGAGCGCTGTCCGGTTTACGGCGTTGTCCGCGGTTTTCCTTTTCATACGCCCCGCTTTTCATTTTTTTATAAATTTCAGCGGATGCGCGCCAGATCATGTGCCTTATCAGGCTTTTTTCCCCGGCTCCGGGGGAGAGGAGCGGATACAAAGGCGCCAGCAGCAGGTGAAACGCGGTCTTGTTATAGGCTATTACTTCTGTCGTCAGCGTCCCGGAAGAAGCCGCGCATTCGGCTGTTAACGCGTAGGTGACTTTTATGGAGGAGGGGATTATAAAAACAAAAGGCGTTTCCACAAAGAACGACCTGAAAAGGTCATGGTAAGTCCAGCGGCCTGCTGTGGTAAGACTGAGCTTGATAGTGCCGGAGCCGTTTTTCAGGTCATAAAGGCCGGACTCGGTTAAAACATCTTCGGCTTTGCCCCTGAAATATTCCAGATCTTCGCTTTGCGCAGGCAGCGGAACTATTATTTTGGGATTTGAAATAGAGCCCTCGCCTATTGAGTCGGTGGGATTTCTGAACGGATAATTCTGCCAGCTTACCTGAATTTTGGAGAAGGGCTTAATGCTTTTGTCTTCAAGCAGCGCCTGAAGCGTGTTTCTTTCAAGCAGTATGTTGCCCGACTGAAACGAGGCGCAGGCGGCACTCAGCAGCGCCGCCGCGAGCGGTAAAATAATTTTTATCTTCATAAAACCGCCGGCCGCGGATTTTTTGACCTTTGCCATAGAAAAATACCTTGATTTTTACTATATTATATTAATTAAGGGGAAATCTCAAGGATAAGCTCATGCGAATGAATTTGAATTCTTATAAGTTTCGCACACATTCGCATATTCTTCATTCGCAGTATATTCGCATGAGCGAGTTGGAATTATGTCTATCAAAAAAATAGAACAGATAATAAAAGTGTCCGGCAAACCGGATGTGATAATACGCCTTGCCAAAGTTCAGGATATGCGCCGCATACAAATGCTTTACGCCGAAATATACGGCGGTAATTATTCCATTCCGATAGTCACGGACAAAGAAAAGATGCGCAGCGCCATAGAACATGACGATTATTACTGGCTGGTGGCCGAATCTTCCGACAGGATAGTTGGCAGCCTGGTTTATGAAGTGGATCTGCCTCACCGTATTTCCAAGGCCTTCGGCGCCGTGGTGTCGCAGGAATTCCGCAAGCTTGATCTGGCCTACACCATGATGAAGCTTATCCTTGACGATATCACCAAGGTAAAGGACCTTGTGGACATGGTATACGCCACGACCCGCACCGCCAATTACGCCCCGCAGAAGTTGACCGAGAACCTGGGTTTTGTGAAACTCGGTATTTTTCCTAACACCCACAAAGTGCAGGAAAATGAAACGCACTGCCTTACGGGCTATTTCACCGCCCAGGCCATGTCAAAACGGAGATGCCGGCCCCGCCTTATACCCGAAGTCGCTCCTTATTACGAGATAGTGAGCAGGCAGATGGACCTGGACAAGCCCTCAATTAAAGATGTGCAGGGGGACTACAGCGATCACAAGCAGAAAATACCGCCTCTTTCTTTTGAAGTCATTACCGCGCCGGATTTCATAAAAAACCGGTATAAAAAATTCAAAAACTCCGGTTTTTTCGAGCATATCGTAATGCCCTTTCATGAGCCGAACCTTATACTTATTACCCCCGACCAGGCCACCGAAGTTTACCTTACCTACAATAAAAAAGACAAATACAGTGTGATCGTGGGCGGCATGAGCGCGGAAAAAAGTTTCACTGTGGTGCTGGAAAGCCTGGCCCATAAAGTAAGCGAAATGGATATGGCCTACATAGAGGTGATCATAGACGCCTATTCCCCGGCCCTCCAGCGGGAAGCTATGGACGCGCGCTTTATCCCGAGCGCCTATTTTCCCTGCGTGAAAAAAGTGGGCATGAAGCGTTACGACTGCATAGCCTTCTCCCGCACCTTTGACGTGCTGGACTTCAGGAACGTGAAAATTATTTCGCTGTACAAGAACTTCTTAAGGGAATATCTTAAGCTCTGGCGTGAAAACTACATAGAACTGGTGTTCAAATCGGAGCCGAAGTAATTACAGGATGAAAGGGTAATATGTAGAAGGTTAGGTATTAAGGAACTCCTTCCCTAATCCTCTCGCCTCTATCCGCTAGCCCCTATTAATTATGGCCGACCTTTCAATTGAAGACCGCTTGCCGCCTTTTTATAAACCGCTCAAGGGGCGTACCGCGCTTGACGCGCTTTTTGAAACGCCGGCTTTTGAATATTCGCCAAAAACTTCAAAGGCCTTCTGCGCCGCTATGCGCGAAGCTATGGCCTTCCAGGCGCGGCGCTCAAAGTTCCTGAACAGTTTTTTTAAGCGGGAAGGCTTTGATCCCTCTTCAATAAAGGCGGAGAAGGACATAGCCGCCATGCCTTATGTTTTTGTGGCGGCCCTTAAAGAACGTGACCTCACCACGCTGCCCGAGAGTGAAATAGTGCTGGAGCTTAAATCCAGCGGCACTTCGGGCCAGCGCAGCCGTATGCAGCTGGATAAGGGCTCGCTTATGCGCGTGCGCCGCATGGCCTGGAAAGTGTTCGAGGGCCTGGGCCTGACGGACCTTGAGCGCGCGCACGATTATATCTGCTTCACCTACGACCCGGAAGTCGCCAAAGACCTGGGTACGGCCTGGACCGACAAACTGCTTACCGGGTTTACCAAAAAAGGCGAGATTTTCTACACTTTCCGCTGGAGCAAGTCCAAAAATGACTTTTACTTTGATATTGACGGCGCGGTTTCGGCCATGAAAAAATTCGAGGCCTCTCAAAGCCTGGTGCGCCTGGTGGGTTTTCCCGCTTTCGCCCTTAAACTCACCGAGGAATTCAAAAAACTCCATGGCCGCTACCCGCGCCTTAACCCCGGTTCCAGCGTGGTTACCGGCGGCGGCTGGAAAACGCTTTCCGACGAAGCTATAGATAAGCAGGTTTACCGCAAGATCCTGGCCGATAACCTGGGCATACCCGTGGAGCGGGTGCGTGACCTTTTCGGCATGGTGGAGCACGGCGTTCCCTATGTGGATTGCAGGCTTGGGAACTTTCACATTCCCAATTACGGCCGCGTAATAGCGCGCGACCCCGGTACGCTTAAACCGCTTGAATATGGTAAAACGGGTCTTTTGCAGTTTATAACGCCGTATCTTACAAGCTACCCGTCGCTTTCGGTGTTGTCTTCGGATTTCGGCTGCGTGCGCCGGAAATGTTCCTGCGGCCTGGCGGGGCCGGTGCTTGAAATAAAAGGCCGTGCCGGAGTAAAAAAACTGAAAGGCTGCGCGATAAGCGCGGCTACGATGTTGTAAAAGGCCATAAGCTTTAAGCCATATGCGGAAAGATTGCCATAGGCTATACGCCATACGCCATAGGCATTAAGGAACTCCTCAAAAGCTTATGGCCTAAAGCATATGGCATATGGCGCGGCTGAAACAGCCGCATGGCTTATGGCAATAATTGTATGAATATCAAAAACACTTATCTTTTTGGAAAGACTTCGAATAAATCACAATGGACTCCTGCCGAACTGGAAGAGGTCGGCCTGCAGGCGCAGGCGGCCCGGCCGCTGATGCGCGCGGCCTCGCGCGACTATATAACCGAAACCCTCGCCAAAGCGGGCAGTCTGTTCGCCCCGGGCGGTAAATACCGGAAGACGGCGCTTGCCCATCTTAAAGAAAACATACCTTTTTCCGAGCCTGTGATAGAAAAGAGCCTGGACATAATACCGGAGATACTGGATAAACACGTCCTTGTAAAGCGCATGAATATGGAGCTGTTCCTGCCTTATGCGCTTGAAGCTCCGGTGGAACGCCGCGGCTACGCGGGGGTGATAAGGGCCCTGCCCAAGGGCGTGGTGCTGCACGTGGGCGCGGGCAACGTGTTTCTGGGGATACTTGACTCCATGGTTATAGGCTTCCTGACCAAAAACGTGAATATCGTCAAGCTTTCCTCCTCCGGCTCCAACTTTATAAACCTGTTCATGGACGCCCTTAAAGAGGCGGACGAGAAAGGCATACTCTCCAAGTGCGCGGCCATCGTAAGCTGGAAGGGGGGCAGCCAGGCCCTGGAAGCTGCCGCGCTTAAAAATGTGAACGCGGTTTTTGTGTGGGGCGGCTACGACGCGGTGCAGTCCTACCGGAAGATCGCCCCTATAGACGTGAGAGTGGAAGGCTTCGGCCCGAAAACCAGCGTGGGCGTGGTCTTTGAAAGCTGCGTGGACAATGAGGGGATGGGCGAAGTGGCCCGCCGCGCGGCGCTGGACGCCTCGCTGTGGGACCAGGCCGCCTGCTCCTCTCTTCACACGCTTTACCTGATAGCCCCGGCAAAAAGGCATAAGGAGCTGGCCGCGTCTTTCCTGAAAGAGGCCAGGGGACATTTCGCGCGGCTGGCCAGGGAACTGCCGCAGGGCAGGTTGTCCCCCGACGAGCAGGCGGAGATAACCCGGGCGAGGGAACTTGCCCGCGTGGACGCGGCGCTGGACGCGGGGTCTTATGAAAGCTCCGCACCTAAAACGGATTGGACCGTGATCTACGAAAAAGATCCGGTCTACCGGGTTTCGCCCCTTAACCGCGTGCTGTACTTTAAAACCGTGGAGACCCTGGAAGAGGTTAGGGAAAAACTTATGCCTCTGCGCGGCTATATACAGACTGTGGGCGTCGGCGGTTCCATTGAGCGCAAGAAGGTGCTGGAAACGCTGGCGCCGGCGGGCATTGCCCGCGTGGTAAAGCTCGGCAAGATGCTGGAAGAGGCCAACGGCTCCCCGCACGACGGCATTTTCCCGATGATGTCGCTGATCAACTGGGTGCCCATAGAGGAGAAGCCGTCGCAGCTGGACCGTTTAAGCGAACTGGTGGAACACGCCAGGTCCCGCAGCCCTTTCTACGGCAGGCATTTTAAGGGAGTCCCGAGGATAACCGCTATAGCCGATTTCGCAAAAGTGCCTTTCCTTGAAAAACACCACGTGCTTGAAAATACGCCGCCGGACAGCGCGGACCTGCTGACCTCAAAGGTGCAGCGCGGAATTTATTTCGCGAGCGGCGGCTCAACGGGCCAGCCAAAATATGTTTTTTACGACCAGCACGAGTATGACCACACCTGCCGGATGCTCGCCTACACTTTCGAGGCGGCGGGCTTGAGCGAGAAAGATGTAATAGCGAACCTTTTTATAGCGGGTAATTTGTGGTCCAGCTGGCTTTCCGTGGAAAAGGCCATTGCCTACACCAAGGCTATTTCGGTGCCGGTGGGCAGCAATCTGCCGCTTGAAAATATTGTGCAGTATCTGGAGGACTTCAGCGTGACGGCGGTTATCGGGCTGCCGTCTTTCCTTGTTAAGCTGGCGGAATTCGTGAAGGCTAAGAAATATAAGCTCTGCGTTAAAAAGATATTTTACGGTGGAGAATATGTGGGCGAGGAGATGGTGAAGTTCTTTAAGAGCGTGTTCCCCGGGGTGGATGTGCGGTCGGGAGGCTACGCTTCGGCGGACGCGGGTGTTATCGGTTTTCAGTGCCCGGAATGCGTTAAGGGACAGCACCACTTGTTCGCGATAAGCCAGTTTATTGAATTTGTGGACCAGGACACTATGGCGCCGGTGAAGAAGGGGGATATTGGGGAGCTGGTCGTTACGGGGCTTTCAAAGAAGCATATGCCTATTATCCGGTACCGGGTGGGGGACCTGGGACGCTGGGTTATGAAGCCGTGCGGCTGCGGGCGGAAGGAACCTTTATTTGAAATTTTGGGGCGCTGCGACGACCGTATTCATGTGGGGGGGGCGCATTTGTTCGTGAACGATATCCAGAACGCTTTGGGAAAGGTGCCCGAACTTAGTTTTAATTTTCAGGTGGTTATTGAGAAGAAGGGGCACAAAGATGTGCTCAAGGTAAAAGTTGAAGTGAAAGATACGGGGGCGCTGGTGAGGGCGGGGAAGCTGGCGGACCTGTTGTGGACTGAGATCGAGGGTCACTGTGAAGATTTGCATGAAAGCGTACGTCTGAAGTGGCTGGACAAGCCTGTCATAGAGGTTCTGAAGCCCAACACAATAGAGCGGGTCCTCCGAACCGGCAAGATCCGCAAGGTAATCGATAAAAGAGTTAAGGTCTAACCCACCTTACAACTGCATGACTTTGGCTAGCCGCAGGTAGCAAAGTCGGGGGCCTGCCGACGGGATTTATTTGCGGGGGCCGGGTCGGCCAGCGCGGCCGCCCTTATCCTCGGCCTCCCCTGACTGCAAGCCCAAGTCGGCCTCCGGAAAACCCCCGCAAACAAACCCCGTCGTCACCCCTCCGTTTAACCATCACCGCTCACGTTTCTTTAAGGGTGTAATATAAATATCCCCGCCCATTAACGATACAGCGTATTTACCCACCCGGTTTTACTCTTCAATAAAAACTTGCCACCCGCCCCCTATTGTCGCATAATATCTAAACGGGTTAGATGAAGGGCTTGCAAATCACCAAAAAACAAAGCAACGCCCCCGATACCTTGGAAAATAAAAATATGAATAAAACGGATATAAGATATTGGAGAGTTGCCCCAGGTCAAGGAGGATTTTTATGGGTAGAGCAAAGAAATAACAATTGTGTTGCTGTGGGTTGGAATGAGACGGGAGACCTTGGCAGATTTAGAAACAAGGCGGGTTTTGAAAATAAATTTTTACGTATTTGGGGCAAAAAGAAGAGGAAATCAGCTAATGTATTATGGCAATTTTATAATGATGTGAAAAAAGGGGATAAGATTTTGATTAATTCTGGAGAGCAAATATTCGGCATAGGTACCATTGTCGGGGGATACAAGTTCAACAAAAACCTTTATTATAAACACAGCAAACCTATTAGATTGGAATTAAATTTTTGGGAACCCACAAACGCAAGAGAGCTTGGTTTACCTCAAAAGATAATCAAAAAAATTTGCGGTCTTAAACCAACGATTTCAAAATTAGAAGCAGATGATTGGCAAAAAATCAGCGAAAAACTACATAGAGCAAAAAATCCATTTAAGGGTATTTCAAATTATGAAGGATTGCCACGATCTCCAGCATCAGAGCAAGAAGTCATAGTTTTATTCAGCAAGATTTCGCCATTATTAAGAATGAAGATAGATGCAGTCGGCACTCGCTTTCCCGATGCTTACATAAGGACTAAAAAAAACAGGAAATGGGTCACCCAGAGATGCGAATTTGAGAAAAGTTCCTATGATTTTGTCGTGCATGGGCACGACCCAAAAGGTTGTGATATGATTATTTGTTGGAAAGATAATTGGAAAAATAAACCAAAGCATATCGAGATAGTTGAATTGAGAGCAGAATTAGAAAAATTAATTTAAAATACAGCTAGCTTTTTTAAAAGTTCTTGATACAAGCAGAGAGGATTCATTAAAAAAGGTGTCTGGCACTTTTTGTTAATTTAAAGGTGACAGGAAAAGGAACAGTGAAGGGGTGACGACGGGGTTTATTTGCGGGGGTTTTCCGGAGGCCGACTTGGGCTTATCTGCGGTGGAGGCCGAGGATAAGGGCGGCCGCGCTGGCCGACCCGACCCCCGCAAATAAACCACGGCGGCAGGACCCCGCCCTACCTTGCGCCACTTCTATAAATAACTGTATCGATTCCATGATTTCCGGGTTTATTGGATTTTTAGGGTTGGGCGGGGAGATTTGGGGAAGGTGATGTGGACGCCACGACCCAGGCTTGCGGCTACTTTCAGCAGGGTTTGCAGGGTTAGATTCTTGCTGCGGCCGGTTTCCAGTTGTGAAATGAACTGCTGCGATACGCCCAGCTTGGCCGCCAGTTCGGCTTGTTTCAGGTGATACGCGTCACGGAATTCCGCTATTTTCTGCGCCAGCTCCACCAGGGCGCACTCATACTCATAGGCCCGCCGGAATTTGGGGTCCTTTAATTGTTCTTTAAGGTCTTCTTCGACATTTTTCAGATATATCCGGCGTTTCATAAATCCTCCGTCAGTAATTTCCCGGCATCCCGGAAAGACTGCATATTTGCCTTTCGTTTAAGCGCAAGTCTTATATCCCTTTCCGGCAGCTTATCTGTTTTTTTGCGTATAGCATGCACAAACACCGCGCTTTCCTTAAGATAGAAGAAATAAAAGATCCGATTAGCTTTCGGGCGCAGTTCATATAACCCCTGGGTTACATAGTCCGCCATTGGGCGGCGCAGATTGTGTCCCTGTATGCGCAGTTCCCGTATATAAGAGTAGACTTTTGCCTGCTCATCCGGCGGCAGAGAATGGATGAATTCCATTACAGGGCACCGTCCGCGCTCATCGCTGAAATAAAAAATATTCTTCAGCATGCCGCCTCCTTATATTATACAAGCTATAGCTTGTATGTCAAGGCCTTATTTTTACATTCCATGCCTATAGTATAGCTGACCAGCACGACACCATATTGTCGTGTTGTAAATTGGAATAAAAGACGCGAAAAACAGGTTTCTTTTGACTGAGAGTGCCGCATATCCTAAAATCTACGTATGAAAAGCAATGACAAGCGGCGTGCGCCGCGGAACAGGCATAATTCGGTTATCGAGATTTTTGACGCGGAGGGTAAAGTGGCCGCTTCGGGCAGGCTTGTCGATTTTTCCACCGTCGGGGCCTCCTTTTTGGTGGGGAACCCTATTGCGCTGCCGGAAATCTTTTGGGCGAGGCTGAGGTCGCTAAAAGAAGGCATGTTCGATGTTCAGGCGTGGGTGGTGTGGATACGCAGAGAAAAGAACGCCACCCATTACGGCATAAAGTTCGGCTCGCTTACCCCTGTGCATCCGTCCGATGAGAATAGCTGATATGGAGGGAACGTGAAAATTACCGCTACGCATATTTGTTTTGAGGTGAGTAATTTTAAGACCGCCATGAAATTTTACGGGCCGCTTTTTAAGGCGGCCGGGTTTAAGAAGAGTTTCGGGGACGGCAAGAATTACGGCGGGTTCAGCAACGGGCCGTTCACGCTGATTATAGGCGCAATGAAGCCGCGCCGTGTGCTGCGCAAGGCCCCTACCGGCAGAGAATTCGTGGTGGCGGACCATGTCGGCTTTTATACGGGGAAGCGGCAGGATGTCTATACGATAGAGGCGGTTATGCTGAAAGCCGGCTTCAAGCCTTTGTTCCAGGCGCAGGAATACGCGGAGTTCGGCGGTGGTTTTCACGGAGTGACCTTCTGCGACCGCGACAACAACGTAATAGAATTCTCACATCGGCCCAAAAAATAGAGAAGGCCGCGCAACTTTTGTTTTATAGCTTTCATATGCGCATGAGAACCAGTCAGTTGACTTTTTATATCGTCGCGACCACCGACAGGCTGATCCGCAACGCGTGTATGAAAGGGGCGCTGCGGCTGGCCCGGCTTTTAAAGTCTTTGGGCGCCCCGCACGCCGCGGCGGGGCTGCTGAACGACGCGACCCGGCGGTTTCCCGTCGGCGCGCGCGGCGATTTCGGCGAAAAGGACCGGCGCATTTTCGGGCCGCATCCGGAAAAACTTATCGCCGATTACGCCGCCTATCTGAAGCGGCAGGGCCGGAACCCGGGCCATGCGCCCACGCACCAGCCCCCGCAGGATGCCCTGATGGCGCGTGAATTAATGAATGCCCGCCGGATCTTCGACCCCCTGTCAAAATTAGCGCTTACTTCGCCGCTATGGGGCGGCGCTCTGCTGTTCGCGCTGCTGGGCCTTGCCGGCTTTTTTATGGTTGCCGGGAATGGCAAAGCGGCGGGTATAACGGGTATTGTATTTTTTGCGGCTTGCATCGCGGCGCCCCTCTGTCTGCGGCTGAGGAAAAAATTCCTGGTCTGGATGACAATGCGCCTGTTTTACGCGGCTTCGCGGGAACTGGAGCGTGTCACGCACCATAACCGCCGAAGCGTGGAATAGGATGCGGGAAAACAGCGAGCCCTTAGCGGTTATTTTGCGCCCGCGGCTTTGTAATTTTGGGCCTGTTTATGCTAAAAAGTAAACAGGCGGGATCGGGGCGCGTCAACTGCACGGCAAACAGCCGTATTACATATTGACCGCTCTGGATTTTAATGGGTAAGCGGGAAAAAATATGTTAAATAAATGGAGGGAAAAATATGTTTGACACCGGTATTAACAGACAGGCTGTTTATAAATCCGCGGCGTTCTGTATTCTTACGGCGCTAGTGTTAGCCGGCTGCGCCCGCAGAAAAGAGGCAACGGTCGGCACTCCGGGAAATCCACTGGTAGTGCTTTTATCCGCGCCGTACATCCCGTCCGATTCCCGAAAGTCGCTGGACTTTATTGAGCGGTATCTCAGCACTAACACGGCGATGAGCGTTGAAGTCAGAACGGCCGAGGATTCCGTTGATGCCATAGAACAATTCGGCGCAAAAAAGGCCGACGCCGGCATCTTAACGCTGGACGAGTATCTTGTGGCCCGCGAGGAGCATGCTGTCCACGCGGACCTTCAGGTACTGCGCGGCAAGGGCGCCTCAAAATATGAAGGCGTTATACTGGTGCGCGCCGAAGATAAAATAAAAGATGTCAGCGGGCTGGCCGGCAAAAAAATATCTTTTTCCAATCCCTACTCTGTAAGCGGCTTTCTGCTGCCGAGCATCTATTTAAAGAAGGCAGGCGTTCAAATCCTTCCCGGGTTCGCGGCGAGCCATGATGTGTCCATCCAAAAGCTTATACAGGGTGAGGTGGACGCGGCCGCGACGTATTATAATATGGCGCTCCGCAACCCGAAACTGCGTATCCTGGCTAAAACGGGAACAGTGCCGAATGAACCTGTGATCGCCCGCAACGGGCTTCTGCCCGCCAAGCGCAAGGCCATAATGGCGGCCTTTGAAACGCTTGGAAATACTCCGGAAGGCAGGGACGCGCTGTCCCACATCGCCGACATCACCGGCTTTGTCCCTGTAAAGGAAGAGTCCTATCGTCAGACGCACGAGCTTATTCTTTCCGCGGGTAAATCGGTGTACGACCTGCTTCCTGAGGGATGGCATATACAGCGGCTGAACCAGCCTTATTTCCCGGCTGACCGCTGATCCTTTGTATCAGGGCCTTGAAATTTCAGGTTTTGGGAGCTATACTATATTCGGGGATGAGGGGACGGGGTCTCTCCCCTGAGGATGCAGCGAAGAGAAGTGAAGCGCAGCGCAGTTGAGACCCAGTTGAGGGCAGGCCACAGGGCCTGCCCCGTTTTTTAGCCCGGATCCTTCAACTGAATTTTCCGGGTTGACCGAAGATTTCAGGATTTACTCTTCCGTTCCGAATTTTATGCCGATGGCGTTGTCGCTGAGGCTTAAACCGGTCAGATGAACGTCCCCCACCACACCCTCGGGCAAGTAGCGTTTCAGGGCCGCGGTTGAAACAACCGCGTGAAGCGTCCATGCGGCCTTGTCATATTTGAAAACGACTATGTCGCTGGCCTTAAGCGGGCTATGGTTCTCTATCAGGCTCGCGTTAAACGCGTCCATAATGCCGCCGGTCAGTACGCCCATTATATCGGCCATCATATCTTCTTTGTTGAATTCAGGCTCGGTGTTGGCCGCGGCGGGCGCAGACACGGCGGCAGATTTGCTCTTACGGCTCGCGGAAGGAGACATTGAGGCGTGCATTTGCACGCGCTGGATCAGCATGGCGAGCTTGTCTTTGCCCTCAAAATAGGGCTTAAGGGTAACTACCGGTTCGATTATAATGCCGTTCAGGTCCAGGCGGATGTTGACGACCTTGAGCGATTCGCCGGAACGCTCCAGCACGGGCGCGGCGGGGTCTATTATGGAAAGCCGCTTATCCGAGGCCGCCATCATGACCACCGCTTTCTTTATGGCCTTGAATGGAACCCTGATGGAGAGGTCAATGCCCACCAGCTCGTCCGGGTCGGCCTTGGGCGCCCGGGGCCGGGGAACCGGCGCCGCCTTGAATTCGGTTCCGCGCAGGCCGCCGGCCGAGAGTGACGAAAGGTCGAAATCCGAAGCTGAAGCGGGCCGGGCTAAAGAGAGGGCGGCGGCTATCAGGATGTTTATCGCTATCGTTTTTTTGATAAGTTTTTTCATAAATTTTATCTCCGTGCCGCCGGCTTAAAACTCGAACCCCAGGTACATGAGGCCCTGCCCTATCTTCATATTTTTTATTATCACGCCCCTGGCGAAAGAGGGGAGGAAAGCGCTGTTTTTTAGTTTAAGTTCCACGGTGTTATCATCCAGCTTGCGGGCGGACATCGTCCGGGTCAGGTCCTGGCTGGTCATGATGCCGCTCACTATGCCGGTAATTGCCTTGCCTTGCAGCATGTTATTGATGAAGCCGGGAATGCCGATGCCGTAAGCCTGGTCCACAGTCACTTTTTCAAAGCGTATAACTATGGTGTTCGGCGCGATGAGGACAGGCGTAAGCTCTATGACGGCGTATACGTTGGGCTTGAAGGTCATGTCACGCATGTAGGCTTTCAAGGCCACTTCCACGCGGCCGTCGGCGCGGAACTTGACGCCGCCGTCGTGGCCCTGCGGGGCCAGATCGTAATCGCTGCCTTCGGCGTACTTGCGAAGAAAATTAGTGAGCAGGCCGTCGGAGAGCGCCAGATTGTAGCCGGGCATCTGGCTTATGGAGGCACCGGAACCGGATTTAACGCTCAGGATGAAACCTTTGTCGTCGAAGCTGAAGGCGGTCAGGCTGACATTGCTGATAAGGCCCGGCAGGAGCGGGGCCACGAAATCAGGGGTGACCGCTGCGCGCAGAGTCCAGGAGGCCTTGTCATAGGTGAAGGAAAGCATGTTCTTCGCCTTGAGCGGAACCTTGTTGGCGGCAAAGGACTCGTCCATGGATTCAAGCATGCTGGCGGTCAGGCTGCCGGCTATGGAGGCCATTAAGTCGTCTTTGTTGATATTGTTCATCCCTTTGCCGGTGTTGGGGCCAAAAGCGATATCCGCGTCCACTTTAGTGAGCCGGATGGCCAGGCGGTTATTCCCGTCAAAAGAGGGCTTGATAAGGACAGTCGGCTCGATATCCACGCCGTGATAGTCAACGGTGACATTGGTGAAGACTATGTGATCGCCCTGGCGGAACAGCACCGGCTTAGCCTGGTCCAGTACCTGCATGTCGTCACAAAGGCCGACCATGCGCTTATTGAGCTCGGAAAAGGGGAGTTTTATGCTCATATCCAGCGCGGGGGCCAGGTTGGGGGCCTTGGTCATAGCCGCGAGGGACTCGGCTGGGACCGGGACGGCGGCGATGGTGCCGTTATCGGAGCCTTTCAGGTCTGAAATGGAAACGGAGTTTAGATTAAAGCCGCCGGCGAATCCGCCGGAAGCCATGCACAGGAACATTGCTGCCGATAAAATAGTTTTTTTCATATATTTTTCTCCCCTGCTTATAGATATAGTCTAACAGCCGGGCGCCGGAAATCACAGAGCATTAAGGGCCCAAACCTTCTGGGCCCATAGGGTAAGCCCGGCCGGGGTGCTTTCAGGCCCCGCCTTTTTAGTCCGGGAGGCGGACTGCGCAGTGCCGTTCTTTATATTTTATAGAATAGATAAATTGTAAAGGACCCGCGTGTTATTTTTTAAAGGATCGGGCAAAGGCAAAATGAGCGTTAAAAGACAGCGCCTGATAAAATACAGCCTGATAATTTACGCGTTTTTATTTATTTCATTGTCTTTTGTGTCGTGCGGGAAAGCCCCCGGCTTCGCCAAAGAAATAAAAGTTTTATTTATCGGGAACAGTCTGACCTTTGTAAATGATCTGCCGGGGCTTACCGCCGGCCTGGCAAGATCCCGTAACTTTAAAATGGAATATGAATCGTACGCTCCGGGCGGATATACATTATCCCAGCATGCCGGGGACCCGCGCCTTTTGGAAAAAATAAATAAGGGAGGATGGGATTTTGTGGTTTTGCAGGAACAAAGCGAAATGCCGGCGTATCCCTGGGCGCAGACGGAAGTGCTGCCCTATGCCCAAACGCTTAGCCGGTTGATCAGGAATGCGAACCCGCGGGCGCAAATAGCCTTTTATATGACTATGGCCAGAAAAAACGGCGAACAGCGGGATATCCGGAACTTCCCGGAAATAGGCACGTATGAGGGAATGCAGCGAAAATTAAACGACAGTTATGATCAGATGGCCCGGGAGAACCAGGGGCTTGCCGTCCCGGTGGGGCCCGCCTGGGAAAATGTCCGGTCGCAAAACCCGTCGCTCAATTTATACGCCGACGATGTGCATCCGAACCTTACGGGAACATATCTGGCCGCCTGCGTATTCTATTCGGCCCTTTTTAAAGACAGTCCCGAGGGACTGCCGCATCCTCCGCAGATAGACGACGGTACCGCGAAGTTTTTGCAGAAAGCGGCGGGCGATGCCCTGACTCCCGAAGCGAAATGAAGCCGCAGAGAGGCGGCGCGAAGAAATAAAGGCCGGATTTTTGGCGCGGAAAAGACGGGAATATGACTCTAGTTTTGTTCCTTCTGTTGACCGGTTCCCCGCTGTCTGCCGGGGACACACGAACCGCTTCCATCGCCGTTAACGGCTCCGCCAGGAGTTTCCGCTATTATGTGCCTGGAAAACCGGCCGAGAAACCGGCGCTGGTTCTTATCCTGCACGGCGGCGGGGGCACGGCAAAGCATATGGAAGAGAAGCTTACCGTTTCGGCGTTCAATAAACTGGCGGATAAGGACGGCTTTATCGCGGTTTATCCGGAAGGCGTGGACAAGCATTGGAATGACGGCAGGGCCGCCGGAAATAAAACCGGGCGGAAGGGGGCTGACGATGTCGGGTTCATTTCAAGCCTGATCGATTTCTTCGGCGCAAACTACAAAACAGACGGAAAAAAAGTTTTCGCGACCGGCATTTCCAACGGGGCGATAATGAGTTTCACGCTTGCCTGCGGACTTTCGGATAAAATAGCCGCCATAGCGCCGGTGGCGGGGGCGATGTCGGAAAAAATATTTTCCTCGTGCGCCCCGGCCAGGCCTGTTTCCGTGCTTATGATAAACGGCACGGACGACAACCTGGTGCACTGGGGGGGCGGAGACGTAACGGGGCCCTTCGGCGGAAGGAAATTGGGCAGGGCCATTTCAGTGACGGGTTCCTTTAATTTCTGGGCGGGTAAAAACCGCTGCGCGAAGAAAGGCGCCCAGATCTTCCGGATAAATAACGACAAAAAGGACGGCACCGGCATAGAGGGGACTATTTATTCCTGCCAGGACGGCGTCAGAACGGCCCTGTATAAGATCAACGGCGGAGGGCATGCCTGGCCGGGCGGGGCGCAATATCTTCCTAAGTGGCTGATAGGCAGAACTTCAACCGAAGTGGACGCGGCCGGACTTATATGGCGGTTTTTTAAAGGGGAGGAACTGCCGTAATATTTTCAGCAGGCTGTCCGGTATGTTTTTCCTTAAGTCTTCCGATTTCCGGTCAGCGCCTCAGGCAGGCGCCTTTCCGGACATGTATTTTTTCTTAAACCATATCTCCAGGTCGTCTAAAAGCGAATAGGTGACCGGCGTCATAAGAAGGGTTATTAAAAGCGAAAGGGCCTGGCCGCCTATTATTACCAGGGCCATGGTGCGGCGCGTGCCCGATCCCGCGCCGGTGCCCAGCGCCGTGGGTATCATGCTGGCTATCAGCGTCAGCGTGGTCATGAGTATCGGGCGCAGCCGGGTCTTGTTGGCCTCGAGCATCGCCTGGTGGCGCGGCAGCCCCTTGGCCCGCAGGGTGTTGGTGTAGTCCACCTGCAGAATGGAGTTCTTCGTCACTATGCCGAAGAGCATGAACATGCCCATGATGGCGAACAGCGTCAAGTCCTGCCCGGCTATGAACAGCGAGATGATGGCGAACGGGATGGTCAGCGGCAGCACTATCATGATGGAGATGGGATAGGCGAAACTTTCGAACTGGCTGGCCAGCACGATGTAGATGAAGATAAAGGCCAGTAAGAAGGCTATCAGGAATTCACTTAACATGTTGCCGAGCTCTTTGGCCCTGCCGTAGACGTCGGCCCTGTATTCGGGCGGGGCTTTAAGCTCTTTAAAGGCCTTAGCCGCTTCTTTTATCAGCGCGCCTGTCGGGATGCCGTCTACGTTGGCCATTACCTGCACGTTGCGCTGGCGGTTGAAGCGCGATATCTGCGTGGGGCCCACGCCTTCCACCACTTTGGCGATATTGTCCAGCCGTGTCACGCGGTTGATCCCGGCGGGTATCATCAGGGCCTCTATGGCTTCCTTGCGGTCGCGGAAGCCTTCTTCGGCGCGCAGCCGCACCTGGTAAAGCTCGTCGCCGTCCTTGTACTTGGTTATGTCCTCTTCGCCTCCCACAAGTGTCCGCAGGGAGGTGGCTATGTCTTCCACTTTCACTCCCAGGTCGTGGGCCCGGCTGCGGTCTATCTCCACCCGGTATTCCGGCTTGGCGAAGGAGAAACTGGTGTCCACGTCCACCGCGCCCTTGACCTTGCGCAGCTTATCGGCCACGGCGGCGGAATATTCCTGCAGCTTGGCCAGGTCCGGGCCCATAATATTGTATTGCAGCGCGGCGTCGCCGCCGCCGAAGCCGCCTACGGCAGCCACGGAGACGCGCAGGCCTTTGTACTTGCTCATCATCTCGCGCGAGGCCAGCACCAGCTTCTCCAGGGGGAGGTTCCGGTCCTTTAGGTCCGCCAGTTCCACCAGCACGTAGCCCGAGTTGCTGGCCGCCGCACTGAAGTGGCCGCCGGTGCCGCTGCCTATGGAGGAGAGGATGTTTTTGACGTAGGGGAGCTGGCGCGTCTCCGTCTCCACCTGCGCGAAGATCTGCTTCATCATGGCGAGGCTGGTGCCTTCGGGCGAGGTGATGCTTATCTGGTACTGGCTGGTGTCGTCGGCGGGCATGAAGTCCTTGCCGAGGAATATGAACAGCGGCACCGTGGAAAGCATGATGAGAACGGCGTAAACCACCATCTGCTTGCGGCGGGCCAGGGCCCATTCCAGCATCTTTATATAGCGTGAGGCCAGCCATTCGTTGACGTTCTCGGTGAACTTCTCCAGGCCGGTCTTCTCCTTCGGGCTGATCTTCAGGAACAGGGAGCAGAGCATCGGCGTCAGCGTCAGCGCCACGAAGACGCTCAGGGCCACGGCGAAGGCTATCGTGAGGCCGTAGCTCTTGAGGAAGCGGCCTATGATGCCGCCCATGTAGGCCAGCGGCACGAAGATGACCAGCAGGGCCGCCGACATGGCTACGACGGCGAAGCCTATCTCGCGCGAGCCGTCCAGCGCGGCCTTCAGCGGGCTCATCTTATGCACTTCCATGTGGCGGTAAATGTTCTCAAGCATGACGATGGCGTCGTCGACCACGATGCCGACGGCTATGGTCAGGCCCAGCAGCGTCATGGTGTTTATGGTAAAGCCGGCCGCCTGCATGAAAATGAGGGTGCCGATGAGCGAAGTCGGAATGGCCAGCGAAGAGATCAGCGTGGAGCGGAAATCGCCGATGAAGACGAGCACCATCAGGGCGGCGCATAACGCGCCCAGCAGCAGGTGCTCCGTCACCGTATCCACCGAGTTCTTGATGAACACGGACTGGTCGCCGATTATGGTGGTCTCGATGCCCGGGGGCAGGGAGCCCTTCAGCTCTTTGATGCGCTCATTAATGTTCTTTACCACGGCCACGGTGTTCGTGCCGGACTGCTTCTTTACCACCAGCGTGACCGAGGGACGGCCGTTGTAGAAGGAGGCCGTGGTCATGCGCTCGCCGGTGTCTTCCACGCGGCCTATGTCGGAGACGCGCACCGGCGTGCCGTTTATCGTAGTGATAACGATGTCGTTAAAATCTTTTACGTCCTGTATGCGGCCAAGGGTGCGCAGTACGAATTCCCGTTCTGTCTGTTCCACCTTGCCGCCGGGGATCTCTATGTTCTGCTGGGTTATGGCGTCCTTCACCTGCTTGATGGACAGGTTCATCGCCGAGAGCTTGAGCGGGTTGACGACGATGTGTATTTCCCTTTCGCGGCCTCCCACGATGTCAACGGCGCCCACCCCGTTGACGGTCTCTATGTTCTCCTTGATCTTCTTCTTGGCTATCTGCGTCAGGTCTATCAGGTTGCGGTTGCCATAGACCACCACGTTCAGTACCGCGATGGCCCCTATGTCGAACTTGGCTATCACCGGCGGGTTGGTGCCCTGCGGAAGCTCGCCAAGCACGGAATTGACCTTGTCGCGCACATCCTGCGCGGCCACGTCGCCGTTCTTTTCCAGCGAGAACTTTATCAGCAGGACCGACATGCCCTCGTAACTGGTGGAAGTAATGTCCTCAATGCCGGAAATGGTGTTCACGGCCTCTTCGAGCGGCTTGGTCACGGAGGACTCTATCTCTTCCGGGCCGGCGCCGCGCAGCGAGGTCTGTATCATCACGAAAGGGAATTCCACGTTGGGCATCAGGTCTATGCCGAGGCGGATATAGGCGTAAGCACCGAGCACCAGGATGGTAAGGATCATCATAGTGGTGAAGATAGGTTTTTTGACGGCGATTTCGGTGATTTTCATAAGTTAAAGGTGCCATAGGCCGTAAGCCATAGGCGGTAAGCTATAAGGGAACTCCTAAAAAAGCGTATGGCATATGGCTTCGGGCTTATAGCGTTTATTCCGTCACTTTTATCTTGCTTCCGTCCTTCAGGCCGTAAAGGCCGAAAGTTATAACGTCCGAGCCTTCTTTTATCCCGCTTACCTGCACAAAATCGCTGGTCTTTATTCCGGTGCGCACCGGAATCCTGGCCGCCAAACCGTTGGGAGCGGGAACGAACACGAAGTCTCCTCCGTCCTGGCTGACCACAGCGCCTTCCGGCACTGAAAGGGCAGCTCCCCGCGAGGCGGTTATCAGGCGGACCTCGGCGAACATGCCTGACTTCAGCCTTCCGTCGTGGTTGTCCACCAGCACCTCCACCGCGGTGTTGCGCGATTTTGAGTCCACCACCGGGCTTATCCGGTAGACCTGTCCGCTAAAAGAATGGTCGGGGAAAGCGTCAACTTTTATCAGGGCCCGCTGGTCCTGAAATGTTTTGCCTATGTATTTTTCCGGCACATCCACGGCCACCCGCACCTGTGCCTGGTTTACCACCAGGGCTATTGGCGTCTGCGGCGTCAGATTGGCGCCGGTGTCCTGATAAATCCTGCCTATGACGCCGGTAAGTGTTGAGGGTACGGGGGCGGGCTCGTACACCGCGCCCACCTCGTCGCGTTCCACAAGGGCGACAGGCTCGTCCTTCTTTACCGGGTCGCCCTCCTTCAACAGGTTGCGCAGCAGTTTGCCCGAAGTTCTGGGGTAAAGCGTGGCTTCATCCAGCGCCTTAACGGAGGCTGTAAGCAGTATATACTCCTCAAGATTGCGTACCCGCACTTTTTCGGTTTTAACCAGAAAGCGGTCCTTTTCAAGGTTGTTGAGGGCTTCCACGTCCCTGCTGCGGCAGCCGGAGGCCATAAGTGCTACGGCCGCAAAAAATAGCGAATAGCGAATAGCGAATAGCGAATAGGAGCGAAGGCCGGTCCCGCAGGATATGTTTTTTGTAAGGGATTTGATCGTTTCCATAAATATTATTAATCTCCAGTCATGTGACTTGTGACCTGAAACCTTATTCTCCGAGCGTCCATTTAAGTTTCGCGTCGGCGGAACAGGTGTCGTGCTGTGCCTGTATGTAAAAAGTCTGTGATTTGTTCAGCGCCAGCGAAGCGTCGTTGAGTTCCAACTGGCTTGAAAGCCCGTTCTTGAACCTGACCTCGGTGGCGGTCAGCGCCTGGCGCGCCTGCTCTACGGCGGTTGTCTGCGATGCAAGCCTTTCTGCGGCTTCCTTCATATTGAGCCAGGCCTTCTTGACCTCTATTTTTATGTCGCGCTCCAGTTCCGCCAGGTTCGTGCGGACTATCCCGGCTTGCAGCTCAGCCTGCCTGGTCCTCGAGGATACGGAACCTCCGGCAAACAGAGGCAGGGACAGCTTCAATCCGGCGGTGGTGCTCCAGCTTTGCAGGCCGGGTGACGGGAAGCCGGAATCGCTCTGGCCCTGGAACTGCCGGGAGGCGACAGCGCTCAGGTAGGGAAAATGTTCCGCCCGTTCTATCGTTATCATCTCGGTGTACAGGTCCAGCTGGTACTTCATGTTCCGGTATTCCGGGCGGCCCGAGAGGGCTTCTTTGTAAAGTTCGGAAATTTCTCCGGGGTTCTGTGCGGCGCAGTTAAACCCGTCCGAGAGCGTAATATCGGTCTCCGGGTCCAGTCCCAGCAGGTTCTTCAGGTCTATCCGGCCTTCCTCGTAAAGGTTCTGGGCCTGCGTAAGAGCGGGTTCGGTGTTGGAAACCTCCACCTTCTGCCTGAGGACCGCGAGGTCGCTGGCTATGCCCTGTTTATACTGGGCATTTATCATGTCGAGATGCTGGCGGGCCAGGTCCAGCGACTCTTTCTGTATACCGGATATGGCCCTGGCGAGCAGCACCCCGTAATACACCTGCTTAACCGCCATGGATATGCTTTTCTGCGCGATTTTCAGCTGCTCGTCGCTGGCGTCGGAATATAAATGCGCCATCTTTATGCCGGTGGAAACCTTGCCGCCGGCCCAGAGCACCTGCTTCAGGTCCAGCGAAGCGGAGTAGACGTTGTTAAGCCCGGATTTTATCTTGGCGCCGCCGAAAAAGAACGCGGGCGACTCTATGTTGCGGGTGTACTGGCCGGTGGCGCTGAGCTGCGGATAAACCGAACCCCAGTATTCGGTGACCTTTTCCTTATATATACGGCGGGTCCCTTCGGCGGTGACAACAGTGGCGTTGTTTTTAAGCGCCGTCCGTACCGCGTCGTCCAATGTAAGGTTCAGCGCGGAAGCGCGGGCCCCGGAAACCAGGGCTGTCCACAGCAGCAGCGCTGCCGCCAGCGCCTTCGTGTGGCGCGTCCCGGCGCAGATAAGTTTTGCCAGGCGGCCCGGCAGGGCCTTTGAAAGGCTTGCTGCCCCGTGCTCGCGGGCCTCTATCATGAAATAGCTTATGACCGCGCTTATCATGTGCAGGATGTCGTCTGCGTCCTGCCGCGGGAGGTTTTCTTTTTCAAGGATCCGGCGGAGCACGGCGCGATTGCGCTGCTTTAGTTCGCGGGCCATGGAACTGAGCACGCCTGAAGAGGGGGAGGCCATTATTTTAAGCGCGCACTTCGGCATGTCGGGGTAGCGCTTTATGAAGTCCAGATGGTTGGAGAATAGCCGCGCCAGTTTTTGTTCCAGCGTCAGTCCGGGGTTGGCTATCTCTTTGTGCAGTTCTTCCAGATGTTTGGTGCCTTCCACGAAGGCCGCCTTTATAAGTTCGTCCTTGTCCTTGAAATAATAGTAGAGGACGGGCTTGGTTATCTTCAGGCGCGCGGAAATTTCCCGCATGGAGACGGCGTCAGGGCCGCGCTCGGCCATGAGCGCGGAGGCGGTCTCCAGTATGCGCCGGCGGGTTTTGTCGCCTTTTTTAAGTTTGAGCGTGGTTCGTTCTTTCATAAAAGCTACCTACCGGTAGATAAATTGTATCACAGCGGCCGCGCGCGTGTCAAGGCCGCTCAAAAGCAAGGGGCTGGGAGCGGCTGGAGATTTAGGGAGGGAGTTCTTTATTCCCCGCCTGACCCCTTTACGCTCTCCTCTGTCCGCTGCCCTTATTGCCCTAAAGGCCTATTCGAACCTGGGCCTATTTTCCCTCTTCCAATAGGTCTAAAGCACCTTGGCGGTTTTGCGCTTTATGTGTAAAATTAAAGGCAGCCGGGGCCGTCTGACGGGTATAGCCCTTTATACGGCACAGCTATAGCTAGTACCTTGTAATCCTTTGAAAGGCAAAGGAGCATCCACCTTCGGACCGAGGAATCCGGAGTAACCAGGGGAAACGGAATAATGAAAATTATTTTCGTTTCCTTTTTTTGTTTTTTAGGAGAAAAAAATGGTTAAAAAAGTCCTCTTCGCGTTTTTTTGCGGCTCCCTTTTTTGTGCTAACGCTTCCGCCCAGGAAACTCTCGGCTACGAACCCATGCTTATCGGTTCGGCTCCGTATTCAGATCCCGCTTTCCAGGATTTCATTGAAACCTCATATGGTTACCTGAATCCCAAAAACACTGTTAAAGTGCGCGGAGATTTCAGGGACGCCCCTGCCCCGCTTGACACCCCTTCGCTTAAAAAACTCAAGTCCCCTCCGCTGACGCCGCAAAAAGCCGCCCGACCGTTCGTCCGGCCGTCCATTCTCCCCGTTCTGCCCGCGGATTATTATAAACTCACTTTTGCCGGAGACGCGGGGCCTATCGCTTCTTTCGTGAAACCGCTGGAACGGGAAGGCGTATCGCCAAGGGAATATGTTTTTGTGAGCATTCTGCCTAAAGAAGCAGGCTATGCCGGCCTGGTGGAGGAAATAACTATTTCTGCGGGTTTCAAGTTTTCAGGAGAGAAAACGCTTTACTCGGAAAACACCAGACAAATCATCGTGCTCGGCTGGGCCCAGGCCGCCAGGCTTGACGCGATTTGTAAAAATCCAAAAGTGGCCGGCGTTTCCGTGGAGAAAAAAAGCTCCGGCATTCCGCTTAAAACCAGGGTAAGATTTACTTTAAAGGTGCCATACCAGAACCTTCCCGGCGCTTTTGTCAGCCGGTATATTAAAGACCTCAGTTCCGACAAGGGTTTTGTGTCGGAAAATGTTTTCCGTCTGCCCGCAAGCGGAAGCTCTTCAAAATTCACCGCTTTTGATGTAACCGGCAGCATTCCCGTCGACATGGTGGGCGAACTTTCCCGCTCGCCTTTCGTGGCCTCAGTGGAACTGAGAGAATCTTCGCTGTAACAGGCCGCGCTTTCGGGCTCCGCAGGCGGGGCGTTCCGTGAAAGTGCGGGGTAAACGGGAAGCGGTCGGGATAATTAAAAATGCCGGATGTTTTCAGCATCCGAGTCACCAAACTTTCTTCCTGCCGCCTGTGACTTTCAAACTAACCCGAATCCTGCAGCCAGGATTCGCCCGGAGGGCAGCTCTTTTGCCACCTGGCTCGGCAACTCATTGGTCAAAAGGGCTGGGTTGCCCCGCCCTTTTACGCTCATAGGCGAATTTTGAGCGCATTTTTTTATGCGTTCCGTAGTGAATGCACATTCGCCCTGCCTGCCATCGGAAAAGGGCGGCCCCTTTGGGGCGAAAGTTGCAGACAACTGCAACTTTCGGGCTAATCTCTCGATAGTCTGTTTTCGATTCCATCTGCCGCGTCCTTTCCGGGCCTGCGGCTTCCGTTCCAATATTGCTGGAAAAAGCGCTTTCACTTTGGGAAAAAAGCTATAATTTAACTTTTATAAGGCGGAAAACTATGGAAGAACATCATAACAAAGACCATCACGAAGCTCACCACGAAGCGCATCACGAGGCGCTTCAGGAAAGCAAAAGGTCGGCTGTGCGCAAGGGGTACCGGGTTGTGTTTTTGCTGGCGTTTTCAGCTGGCCTGGCTGCCGAACTTCTGCTTTTCCTGCGCGCGCAGATGACCCAGATCGCGCTTATACTTGAAGATGATTTCAGGATCGTGGCGGTTAAAAACGAGAAAGGCAAAGAGACCTCCTCCGTAGTGGAGGAGGGGCTGAAAAACATAAAAGGCACTTTAAATGTGGTTTTTGTCGACAGGGAAACCCGGCTTAAAAAGCTGAAAGAAGACGACCCTGAGCTGGTTTCTTCTGTGCTCGCCGTAGGCGGCAATCCGCTGCCCGATACATGGGAAATTGAGTTGCGGGAAGAGGCACTTGGCGGGGTGGATGCCTGGACGGAAGAGGCCTGGAAGGTGCCGGGTGTGGCTGACATCAAGTACAAGCCGCTTGAGGCCTATGCTATTTTACACGCCCTGTTTTACGCGCATCTGATAACCCTTGGATTTTACGCCGCGGCCTGTGCGTTTGTTTTGATGGCTGTTATGATCATGACTTATCGCAAAACTCCCGCCGGCCTGCTTGATGCCGTTCAAAAAGACAGCGTCTGGTTCGCGGCGGGAGCTGCAGGAGCGGGTCTTTCAGCGCTTGCGGCCTACGGCCTGATTTACCCTGTTAAGTATCTGAGTCCTCTTTGGGTGTGGCCGGGCCCCCTGTGGCACGCCGCCATTGCCGCCGCCGGCGGTTTCGGCGCCTGGGTGTTGTGTCAATGGAAAAACGAGCGGTAAATGAGAAAGGCACAGAGTAGTAAAGGCACAAAGTTACAAGCACCTCCTTCACTTTGTGCCTATGTGCCTTTGACCCTTCCGCTCCTTGTTTTGTATATGTTAAAAATTTCAACCATAAAATTCGGCTTAATGCTGTTGATGGTCCTTACAATCCTTTTCGGCCCCTCTTTATGCGCGGCCCAGGACCTTGTGGCGGTTAAAAAGAAAAATCTGGAAGAGATAAACCAGCAGCTGGAAGAAAAAAGAAAGGAGCTTGAACACTACAAGCAGGACGAGGACCGTATCAGCGGCGAGATAAGCGAGCTTAAAAAACAGGAAAAAAAGGATGGCGCGCGCCAGCGTGAACTTGAGTCGCGGCTGGTGTCGGCAAAGGCTAAAAGCGCCGAATCAGCGCAGAAATACAATTCCCTCGAAAAAACACGCAAGAGCCTGGCCTCGGATTTCCACGGCGAAATAGCCGTTTATGCCCTTTTGAAAGATTTTTACTACCCTTATTTCGGTAATCTGGAAATCTCAAAGAGCATTTTCCTCAAATACGCCGTTATTGAAAAACACGCCCTTATAGCCAAATTGAAGGGGGAATCTATAAAGGTGAACAAAGACCTGCAAACGCTTGCGCGGCGCGGCCAGGAACTAAAAGCCAGCAAAATTCTGCTTGAAAAACAGCGCTCCGCCCAGAAAAACGCGGTAAAAGGCAAATTTAACGAGTTGGAGCGCTCGCGTGAGCAGCAGGCGCAGCTTTCCCGCGAGGTGGACGACCTGCAAAACGCGGCCAAGGGACTCAGCCGGCTGGTGAAAAAACTTGAAAAACAGTCTCCCTACAGGCGTGAAACCGGCTCAAAGGACCTGCCCCTGCCTAAGCACTCCCTGCCCTGGCCTTCAAAGGGGAAAGTTATAAGCCGTTTCGGGCGCGAAGAAGTGCCCGCGCTTAAAACCTGGATAGTACGCGAGGGAATAAGAATACGCACCGAGCCCGACACCCAGGTTTTTGCCGTAATGTCCGGGAAGGTTCTTTACGCGGGACCTTTCAGAACTTACGGTAATGTGGTTATAGTGGACCACGAAAAAGGTTTTTTTACCATCTACGGCCTTTTAAGCTCCATGTCCGCGTCCAAGGGGGATGCCGTTTTCACGGGAACGGCGCTGGGTCTTTCAGGCCGTGATACGCAGGGTGTCGGCCCGGAAAAAGGCGGCGGCGACGGAGCGGTTTATTTTGAAATACGCAAGGGCGAACAGGCGCTGGACCCCATGGTCTGGCTTCAGGATTAAACGCGTTTATAAGGTATAATAGCAGTTCGCTCCAAGGAGAGGAATAATGAAGAATTTCAAGAAAATAGCTTTGGTAACCGCCGCCGCGCTGGCTATGGGGGCGGCTTTCCCCTATGTAAATCTGGCTGTGGACAATACCTATCAGCAACTGAAAGTTATCGTGGATGTCATGGAACTGATACGGGAGAGTTATGTGGAAAACATCGACTCCCAAAAGCTGGTTTATGGGGCGGCCAAAGGCATGGTGGGCGAACTTGACGAATTTTCCCAGTTCATGGAACCGGATCTTTATGAAAGGGTGAAAAGCGACACCGAAGGCGAATTCGGAGGCATAGGCATAAGGGTGGATATGCGGGAGGGCTGGCTGACCGTGGTTACTCCGCTTCCGAATACCCCCGCTTACAGGGCGGAAATGTACCCGGGCGATAAAATAGTAAAAATTGAGGGCGAGTCCACCAGGGATATGCTGATGGAAGAGGCTATAAAAAAGCTCAGGGGCAACCCGGGAACCAAGGTAACGATCACGATCGCGCGCGAGCCGGAAGACAAGAACGCGGACTGGATAAATAAGGACATTACTCTGATCCGTGAACTGATAAAAGCTGAAAATATCAGATATCGGATGTTCGATGGAAAGCTGGGTTATATAAAAATGGTGGAATTTACCGGCCACGTAGTGGAAGATTTCAGTAAAGCTCTTGAAGACCTTAAAAAACAGGGCGCTCAGGGCCTGGTGCTTGACCTGCGCTATAATCCGGGCGGCCTGCTGTCAGCCGCGGTTGACGTTTCAAAGATGTTTTTGGATTCAAACAAGATGATCGTTTTCACCAAGGGCCGCAAACCGGAAAATTACCAGGAATTCCGCGCCGGAGCCTCGGCGCCTTACGGGGATATGCCGCTTATTATTCTTCTCAACCGCTATTCCGCGTCGGCGAGCGAAATAGTCGCCGGCGCCGTGCAGGACAATAAGCGCGGCTTAATACTCGGCGAGCGCAGCTTCGGCAAGGCCAGCGTGCAGTCCATGATCCCGCTTTCCGATAAATCCGCCCTGCGCCTTACCATAGCCAAATATTACACGCCGAGCGGCCGCTCCATACAGCGCGATGTTAAAAAAGACACCGGCGGCATTACCCCCGATGTCGAAGTGAAAGTGACCTCTGAGGCCGAAAAAAAGCTTATCCTGCAGTCCGAGGAGATTTTCTATCCCGGCGGTAAAGCGGATAAGAAAGAAAAAAAGGCCGCGGACAGCGCCGCAGGCGGTGAAAACCGCGATACGGTGTCTCCGAAGGCAGAACCGAAGAAAGTCGAAGCGGTACGCGATGAGGTTCTTGACAGGGCGCTTGAGCTTTTAAAAGCCAGGGAAGTGCTGGGGAATCTGAAGCCCGCGAAATGACGGTGCTGTTGTAGTCTGAGAGTCTCAGGGTCTGAGGGTCTTAGAGTCGGGATAGGTCTTTCCCGGTATTTCTTGCGGTGACTCTCAGACTCCCGACGCTCAGACTCTTAGACTTCTTAACGATGAAAATCCTCGCCCTTGAAACCACCTGCGACGAAACCGCCGCGGCAGTGCTTGAGGGTGACCGGCTGCTTTCAAATGTGGTTTTTTCCCAAATTGCCCTGCACCGCCGCTACAGCGGCGTGGTGCCGGAACTGGCAAGCCGGGCACACCTTGATAAAATAGGCCCCGTGTTAAAGACGGCGCTTTCGCGCGCCGGCTCCGGAAAGATTCCGGTCACAGCTGTTGCTTTTTCGCGCGGCCCCGGTCTGCCGGGAGCCCTTATGGTGGGCCGGGTAGCCGCCCAGGCCGCTTCGGAGCTTTTGGGAGTGCCGTTAATCGGCGTTGATCACCTTGAAGGCCATCTGCTTGCCTGTGAATACGAGGGGAAAAGCGTAAAGAAAAAACTTAAATTTCCGCTTGTGGCCCTGCTGGTTTCCGGAGGACATACCGAGCTTTGGCACGCGCGCGGCTATGGCAGATACAAGGTGCTTGGCCGCACCCGCGACGACGCCGCGGGAGAGGCGTTTGACAAAGTGGCAAAGCTGCTTGGTCTGCCTTATCCGGGCGGGCCGGAGGTGGAAAAAGAGGCTGTACGTTCTTCCGGCCGCGGCCTTGAGTTCCCGCGGCCTTTCATGGAAGATACTCTGGATTTTTCTTTCAGCGGCCTTAAAACCGCGGTCAGTTATTACCTGGCTGAAAAGCTGGGGCGGGATTTTTACCGTAAGGGTTTGCGCCTGGCGCCAGCCCAACGCGCGCTGGTGTGCCGGGCTTTTCAGGACGCGGTTGTGGAGACCTTGGTAAAAAAGACGGCCCGGGCTGCCCGGGCGCTTGGACTCTCCCGTATAGCGGTCGGAGGCGGCGTTTCGGCTAATGGGGCGTTGCGCGCGGCTTTCGGGGCGCTTGAGGGCTTTGAGGTGCGTTTTTCCGAAAAGAATTATTGTTCCGATAACGCAGCCATGATAGCCCTATGCGCCATGAAAAGGCTTGAAAACCGGGCTGGTTGTGGTTCAGTTGAGATAGCGCCCGATCTCGACAGCGCGGCTTGGAACAGCAGAGGATAGCGGCTAGAGGCGAGCGGTGAGAGGATAAGGAAATCCTTCCCTGACCGCTATACGCTCTTCCCCAGCCCCTGCTTTTAAACTATGCTTATTTGGCTTTTATCAGATTCAGACGCTTCAAAGCATCTGGCTTTCAGTGAAACGCTTTCCGGGTTTTGCGCTCATTTTCCGGATGTTAAAGCGGAGTTTGCTGTTAAGACCAGGCATAGCCTGTGGGAAAGCGTTTTTGCCTACCTGCGCGACCCAAAACGCAACCCCATGGCCGATATTATTGAAATTCCGCACAACTGGACGGCGCTGCTTGCCAAACTCGGCCTGCTCCGCGACCTTTCCAGGGTTTTTGAAGATTTTAATCCGCTGGCTTGCCCGGAATTTATAACCAGGGAATTCGGGCCCGGAGAAAGCGGGGCCGTTTTCTCCGCCCCCTGGTGGATGGAAGCTCCGGCGCTTTTTTACAGCGCGTCCGCTCTTAAGGCTATGGGCGGGTATCCGGGGGAGCACGGGCTTTCCTGGGAAGAATTTTTGGCGGCTCTTGAAAAGCTTTCAATCGCGAACAGCGCCAGGGGAAACCGCAATGCGGTGTCCCCTCAGCCGTTGGGAAGGGGTAGCCCGCGACAGGCCGGTGTCACCGCGCCGCGCCGCGCCGGAAGCCCTGATTTTTATCCGCTCTGTTTCCCGGCATCCTCCGGCTCGCTCGGGCTTGAGGACGTTTTGCCCCGGGTCTGGAGTCGCGGCGGCGGGCTTTTTTCACAGGATCTAAGCCGCGCTTCTTTCAATAAAGACGAAACTTCGGAGGGCATTCAGGACCTGCTTAACCTGGCTGTAAACGGCCATGCCAGGTTATTTTCACCCGCTCTTTTTGAGGGAGGCGGCTGTTTTCAGGAAGGAGCCGCCTTTGCCTTTTCACCAAGGGATCTCTGTTCCGCCCGGGGCGCAGGCGCCCAAAAAGCCCCGCTCGGCATGCTGCCGTGGCCGGGCTACAATTTGGCCCACCCGCAGCCCAAAGCCGGGTCATCGGGAGCCAACGATACCGGCGGGCCGGTGAATATCAGCAATCTCGCGGTTTTTTCCGGAACGGCAGATTTGAAAGAGGCGGCTTCTTTGCTGAAGTGGTTACTGAAGCCGGAGCGGGCCGCTAAGTTTACCGCGGCTTTTTCTGTTTTTCCCTGTCATAGAGCCGAGTTTGAAGAGCGGCTGGAAAGTTCAAGGCAGGGAGGGCTTTACCGGCGCATTTTTGCCGGCGCGAGCCTCCGGCCCAATATAACGGTTTACCCGACTGCCGAAATGCTTTTTGAACGGGTGCTGTGGAACGTGTCGCTCTCCGTGGCGCGCCGGAATTATTCAAATGACGATTTAACCCGTGAGCTGATTATCGCCCAGGGAGAAGCGGATTATCTGTTGTCGCTGTATTAGTCAGAAGGCTTGGAAATTATGAGGAAGTCTAAAAAATACAGGGAACAGCCGGACGATTATTCCCAGGCCGCTTTTGCCGGCAGGGAAGCGTTTTTAAAAGCGGCGCTGGAAGCTGCCGTGCGCCGTTTTGATCTGGATGGGGCTTCTTTCTACGAATACGAGGAAAAAACCTCCCTTCTGCGCCTTTGCCTGAGGCTTGAGCGGAGCGTGGTTTTTGAACATGAGGAAAATTCCATGCCCGATGCGGACTCAAGCGCCCAGGAAGCGCTGAAAACCCTTAAGCCGGTCCCGTTTCGCGGGCCCGCCGGGTATTTTGCCGCGGTTCCCTTTAAGCTTGAGCACAGCGGAGCTTCACAGGAAAAATCAGCCGCCGTTTCAACCGGGCTTGTGCGCCTTGAACGCTCTTTGCGGAAAAAACGGTTTTCACCGTCCGAATGCGCGGCCGCCATGGCCTATATCAGGGAGTTTCTGCGCAATTATTACAAGGCGGAATTTTTTTCTCTGAACAAAAAATATTCCAGGAATATAGAAGCCATCACCGAACTTACAGAGGTCTTTGCCGGCAGCCTGCGGGTGCGCGACAGTTTCAGGCATATACTTGCCGGCATTCAGACATACTTCGGCTTTGACCGGGTGAGACTGTACCTGATAGACGATAAAAACAGGAAACTTAAAGGCGAGTTGAGCGCCGACATCAGGGGTCAGATAAAAAGCATCGCTTACGAGGAGATCCCGCTTGAGCCGGGAGCGCATCGTTTTGCCGACATCGTGCTGGGCCGAAGCTCCGGCGCTTTTATGGAGCGTTACAAGGACTGCGTGCTTTACCTGCCGCTGATCGTTCAGGGGGTTACCATAGGCCTGCTTATAGTCGATAATCTGCTCAGCCAGCAGCGCATCTCGCCGGAGGACCTGGTGCTGCTCAAATCTTTCGCCGGCCAGATAGGCCTTGCTTTGGACAATGTCCGGCTTTTCGACAAGGTCGAGGAGCTTTCTCTTTATGACGAACTCACCAAACTCCCGCTTCGGCGTTATTTTAACCAGCGCTTCCAGGAAGAGTTTTATCGCGCTGAACGCTTCAAGCAGCCGCTCGCTCTTATCTGGGGGGATATTGACTACTTCAAGGAAGTAAACGATACTTACGGCCACCAGATAGGCGATAAAGCGCTTAAGGAAATGGGACGGGTTATACTTTCAAACCTGCGCAAAATAGACTTTCCGTGCCGCTACGGCGGAGACGAGGTTATTATCATGCTGCCCCAGGCCACCGGCGCCGAGGCCTTTAAACTCTCACAGCGTCTTATTGAGGAGATTTCCGAAGTCCGTATCCCGGTGCCGTTCTCAAAAACGCGCGAACTTAAAATTTCCATGAGCCTCGGCATTTCCACTTTCCCGCAGGACGCCGTCTCGCAGGAAAAGCTGCTTGAGAAAGCGGACGACGCTCTTTACTGGGTAAAGTCGCATTGCCGCGGGCAGGCCGCGCTTTACGCGGAGTCAGCCGCAGCCGATAAGGGGAACTCCTCCAAGTCTGGCGGAATTCCGGAAGAGGGCCAACGGCAGGCCGACGGCGCCGCTGCTTGGGAAACGAAGAGAAAAAACGCCGATTCCGGAGAAAAATACAATGTCAACAACTAGTGCAGAGGTTAGAGGTCAGGGGTCAGAGGTCAGGGATCAGAGGTCCGGGGGCAGAGGTTACAAGTCACAGGTTACACGAAGTAAGGAACTCCTTTCCTATCCGCTATTCGCTATTCGCTATTCGCTTCTTCATGTTATTTGCTGTTCGCTGTTTTTCGCCGCGGGGCCCGCTTTTGCGGTGTTTGAAGACACGCCGCCCTGCGCGGTAAGTCTGGGGCTTGCGAATTCCGGCGCCGCCCTTGAATCTCCCGGTTGCGCGGGGCGTAACCCCGCCCTTAACGGTTCAGCCAGAAAATTTGAACTTAGCACCGATTTTCTTTCTTCCTTCCGTGTTCCGCAGGGTCCGGCGGATTTCAGTGAGTATTCACTGGGAGCTGCTTTCCCGCTTATGTCCTACGGCCGGCTTGCCACGTTCGGCGCGGGCGGCGTTTACCGCGATGACGGCGGGGTTATGACTGAACAAACAATGTCGTTCGGGGTCAGCACCTGGCAGCTTTTAAAAACAAACTCCGGCACGCTTGATTTTGGAACTAATTTCAAGATCATGCAGGCGGCCGCGGTAAAAGGCGGGGATTCCAAGGTCGGCGCGGCCGTAGATCTGGGGGCGCTTTTGCGCGCGGGAGAGGGCAGAACTATCGGGGTTTCGATTTTAAACCTTAATAGTCCGTCGTTTGATGTGGGCACGCTTAAGGGCAGGGCTCCGCTTTCCATACACCTTGGAGTGGTGGAAAAAAAAGAGGATTACACACTAAGTTTTGAGGCGGCAAACAGGACGGCGTCCGGAGAGTTGCCGGGAAACTTCAGCATCGCCTCCGGCTTTGAACACCTCTGGCGCACTTACCGCTACGGCATTTTGGCTTCAAGAGCCGGCCTTTTTCTGGCCGAGCGGGCCTCGGCATTAAGCCTGGGCTTTGGTTTCAAGCGACAGGCCGCTGAAATTTCTTATGCGCTTTCTGTGCCTCTGACCGGCAAAATAAAGGCGGCTCACGCTATAACCGTTATATTGCGGTTCGGTGAGAAAGATATAGAACCCGAATACGAGCGTCTTATCCGCCAGGAGATGAAATACCGGAAAGATCTGGTGTTGGCTCTTGATGAGTCGGCTAAAAGGGAAAATATTCTGAAAGACCAGCTGGCTATTCTTAAAGCTGAAATAGACGGGCTCAGCGATAAATTGCGCGCTTTGCGGGAGCAAAAGGCCGAAGTGAAGGACGCAAAGGATAAACTGGAAGCCGTGATAGAGCGCCAGCATAAAGCCGAGGAGGAGCTCAGGGGGTTGGAGGAAAAACGAAAATCCGACAAATTCAATTCACTGCGCTTTGATTTTGCGAGCGACTGGCAGAGTTATCTTAAGCTTAAAAACGGCGGGGCCCCGGCCGAAGCGCTTAGAGGGGCTTTGCAGCGCCTGGTGGCGCAGTATCAGGATACGGGCATAGATATTTCCCAGGCCACGGTGGAACTACAAGGTATAATTGGTAACCAGTAACCGGTTACCGGTCACTGATTACCGATTACCGCTGTTACCGCCGTTTCGTAACCTTTTGTTAACATTTATTTCACGGGCGGTTAATACCTTCTTGTTAAACTAATTTTAGTGGATAGTAGATAGTGGAGAGTGTAGAGCAGGAAGTGCAGAGGGTGAGGAGAACTTCCTTTCAGTCTCTACACTATTTACTATCTACTCTGCACTAGCAGCTTGATTTATGGACCCTAAAGAAATAGACCGTCAGCTGGAAGATATGTGGAAAAAGGTTTCCGGGCGCAATTATACGCCGGACGCCCCTTCTTTGCCTCCCGATGTCTGGGCTTCAAATCTTGACACGCTGAAATTACTGAAAGATAATTATTCAAAAGCCGAGGGAGAATGGCGGCGCATGCTTGAAATGAAGGAGTCGAATCTCCGCGATTTAAGCGCCCAGCTTGAAGAAACAAAGGCGCACCTGGCGGAACTTAAACAGCATTACCACATTGCCGGGGAAAAGCTCATGAACGAGGAATTATCCGCGGCGCTTAACCTGGAAGAATTAAAAAAAACCCTCGCGGCCCAGAAAAAGAACCACGCCAGGGAAATAACCCTTTTAAAAGAAGTCCTTGAGCGCACCAAGACCGAGATGGTCTCGCTTGGCGAGCGCGTGGACGCCCTGCGGCGCGAACGCGACGACTGGCAGAAAAAATTCTCGGAGCTTTCTGTTTCGGAGGCGGATTTTAAAGATAAGGCCGCGGACCTTGAACATAAGCTTGGCAACGCGAAGGAAGCCGTGGAACGCACCCTTACCGAACTGTTCGCCGAACGCAAAAACCGCCAGGACGCCGAAAACAAAATAAAGGCGCTTGAAAAAACCACAAAAGAGCTTTCGGGCGGGCTTGAAACCGCCAAAATCAACTGGGACGCCGAAAGGACGCAATGGCGGGAGCTTTGGGACCGTGAGCGCTCGGTTTGGGAAACTCATCGCCAGGAATTCGCCGTGTGGGAGGAGCGCCTGCGCTCCGAGCGCGAGGCATGGACCGCCAGGATGCGCGAGGAGGAAAACAAGGGCGTCCAGGCCGCCTCAGGCCTTTCAAGCCTGCTGAAGGACACCTCCGAGTGGTCTGAGAAAGTGACACAGATACTGAAACTTTACGCTTTAAAAGGCGTACAGCTGCCGCAGACTTTTGTTCCGTCTTCCATCCCGGCTGGTCCCGCGCCAAAAAAATTTTTTATCAGAATGGCCGCGGCGCTCCTTGCCGCCGTTCTACTTATGGCTCCGCTTGCCTGGTGGCTGTATAATTTCAGGACACAGGTCCAATTAAAGCCTGCCGGCGGTTACGCTCTTGACGCGCCCAACCCCTCAGGTCTCGCGGTTTCAAAAGACGGGTTTTGGGTAGCCGACTGGAACAGGGGCCTGATGCTTAAGGATAAGAAGGACCTGTCTACCCTTAAAATTTTTAGCGGCGCGGCGGGCGGGCCGTTCCGGCCGACGGCGCTTGCGGCTGCCGCCGACGGGCTTTGGGCGCTTGATATGTCCCAGCTGCTGTTCATAAAGAAGGATTTTAAAGACGGGACGACGCTTGAAACCGTGAAAACGCCGGGTCCCGCCCCGCAGGCGCTTGCCTATGACGGCGCCAACCTCTGGTCTTTTGACGCGGCAAGCGGCCTGCTTTATAAGTACTCCCTTGACCCGAAGGGGGGGGTGTCGGCAAGTTTTGAAGTAAAGGGCCTGAAGAACCTTTCCGCTATGCAATGGCGCGGAGGCGAACTTTGGGCGCTGGATTCGAAAAGTATGCTCTGGCGCTATAGTTTCAAAGACGGAGCTTTCCGCCTGATTTCAAGCCAGCAGCTTAAAAGCCCGGCTTTGGCTTTTTGGGTGGACGGCTCAAGCTTTTGGACTATGGAAAAAGCCGGAACTCTTGGCGGGCACGAGCTCCGGAAATACGCGGTAAAAATATATTAATCCTGGCGCAAAGCGCCAGGATTAATATACGCCATAAAGGCGCCGCGCCCGCCATACGCCGTAGGCAGAAAAGCTGCCATAAACTTTAAGCCGTCTGCCATATGTTTTGTGGAAGTTTCCTTAATAGCTTATGGCTTAGGGCATACGGCTTATAGCAATCATAGCGCTTTGCGCTATGATCTATGGCCTGAAGCATACGGCATATGGCAGACATCTGTTTTTATATATTGATTTGATATTTATAAAATGGCAGAATTGGGAGGCGAGTCTGAGCGCGCCCGCGGGCCGCAATAGAAAGTGTGAAAATATGCGGAGCGTTCCTTTGCGGGGATGGATTTATGATAAATAAAAAAATTTTGGTTCTTGCCGCTTTGGCCCTCGGGCAGTTTTTTGTCTTGAACGCCGACGCCCAGCAGCTCTTTGTAACTAAAATAGACGTGGGAGACGGCGGTTCGGCCGGCGCCGGCGTACCATCGTATTGCAATAACAATCCCCCTGACGGCCAGCTCGGCGCCACCGAGTCTTTCAACACCACGCTGACCGGCGAGGTCTGGTCCGGCTCTTCGCTTATACAATTTGAGCGCCCAAAAACCACGTATCCCGGCGGCTGTCTTTCCCTTTGCGTAAACATTGTCTGCGTCAGCACGGTGGGCGCTTTCGGCATTGACGATCTGACCTTCGAAATTTTCAAGTTCGGCCAGGGCGCTAACCCGCTTGACCCGGCCAGCACCCCGCCCATAAAAACCGTTTCCATGTATAATATCGGCATGTGCAACAGCAACAATAATGTTCCCTGTAACGTCGGGGGAGCTACCTGCAGCACCAAGCACGATTACTGCACGGCCTGGGATGGCGCATATAACTTGAACGGTATTTTCGGCAAAACCAACGGCCAGTACGGTTTCAGAGCCAAGGTAAAAACCAACGAGGTAAGCGCCACGGCGGGCAACATTTCCATAGAACAAACCGCCGCTTTTCCGGGCCAGAACCAGATCCCCATACAGATAGATGTTGTAAACATTCACACTGTGCGTTCAAGCCCCACGGTGGTCGGAAGATTTACCGGCGTGGCCGCCCAGCCGTACAATATCCTTTACCGGCTTTCAAAAGATTCCACGGTAACCATAAATATCTACGACACCGATAATTCCCATCAGACAACGCCGAAGGTTATGCCCTGGGTGCGCTCCGTACTCACAAGCGCGCCGCGCACGGGCGAAGGCATGCCCGACGGCACGCTGACGAACGGGGATTTTTGGGACGGCAGGGACAGCAAGGGCAACATAGTGCCCGCCGGCTCTTTTCTGGCGCAGATAGACGCCGGCTCCAACGATATGTGGGGCACGGACCTGGCTTACCCGTCCACGATACAGATCGCCATAGATCCCCTGCAGATAACCGATCTGGGAGTAAAGCCCCTGGGCCCGTCCTCCACCGATGTGGCCGTCATAAGCTATATGCTTACCGAAGCGGCTACTGTATATGTGGACATCTATACGCCGGGCACATCCTTCAATAACACGAACGTGTCGCCGCCGAGCGCTCCCATCGGCGGCAATCTTGTGCGGCGCTTTGTGGAGCAGAAAGACAGAAGGATCGCTGTTTCGACCTACTGGGATGGGCGAGACCTTAACGGCACCCCCGTCTGCGACGGGGATTACGTGTACGCCGTATACGCCGTTCTGCCTTCCGGCGCCCAATGGGCTACCGGCGGACAGATCTGGACGCAGAACACCAAGGTCGGGCTTATGCCCGTGGCGCGGGGCCCGGTTCTGGCCTTTATCAACCCCTCTTCCACGGTCATAGGCTCAAGTCCGGCGGTGGCGGGTCTTGACCCGTTCTATTTCCGCTATACCCCTAACAGGGACACCTATATCAGCCTGAACATACTCCCAATGACCAGTACCACGCCGGTGAGGCATGTGGTAAACAAGGAAATGCGTTTTGCCAATTTCTCCAACCGTGAATTCTGGGACGGGCGCGATGACAGCGGAAACTATGTGTCAAGCGGCGCCTACCTGGCCGAGCTTATCACCATTGACCCGTTCCAGTGCCCGGCGGTGAAATACTCTACGATGACCGCGCTTATTCCGGTGGACATGTTCCGCACGGTGGATGTGAAGGCCTCTCCCCTGCTCGGCGGCAGTTCCGACACGGCAAAGATCAGCTTTGAATTTTCTCAGGCTTTCTTCATGGAACTTAATATTTATCCGACCAATATAGTGATAAACCCGTCCGTTTGGCCGCCGACCGGGCTGGGGGAGCCTGTTTACAATGTAACGGGTATGAGGCCCGGCCGGTTCACCATAACGGAATACTGGGACGGGCGCGACAAGTACGGGCTTTTGGTGCCTGACGGGCGCTATCCGTTTACTCTGGTGGCGCATTCAACCGGGACGGCGCAGGTTGTGTATGCCACCGACAAGGTGTACGGTTCCGTTGACATAGCGCGCGGCCAGATAATATTCAGCATGTTCGAGGTGATCCCGAGCATCCCCACGCTGTACAGCTCTTCCGACACCATTAAACTGCCGCCGTTTGAAGTGGACTATGTGGTGACCAGGCAGTCTTCCGTAACGGTGCAGGTGGTTACCCTGGATATGCCGCCGAAACCGGTGGCCACCGTCACGAGCGGCGAGATACGCGACGGCGATACGCTTTATAAGGATTTCTGGGACGGCAAGACGGCCGCCGGGACCTTTGTTCCGGGCGGGACGTACAATATGCGCGTGACGGCGCAGGATATCGCCTCACAGCTTACCTCGCGGGCCACGGCGCAGCAGACCATAGATGTTTTCCCCCTCAGAATTTACGACGTGTCCATAACGCCGTTAACGCTGGACCAGCCGGCGGTCGTGTCGTATCAGGTATCGGAGCCTATGAAGGTGGTGACGAAGATCTTTAAGCCGGGCACGTCGTTCGACGGGTACGGGAACGCCTATCCGCCGGAGACGACTTCGCTGGTAAAGCGGATAATAGGCATAAGGCCCTCGCGCACGCAGATATCGGAATACTGGGACGGCACGGATATGACCTTGTCCAAGGTTCCCGACGGCAACTATGTGTTCAAACTGTACGGTTCCACTGACTCGAGCGCGATAAGCACGCTGGACGGTTCCTACGTCGCAAGCGCCACGACGCTTGCGGACGATGTCGTCACCGCCAACATACCTTTAACCAGGGGCGGCACGGCCGATCTGTGCGGGGATTTCAAGCACGATACATTCTTCGCGCCCAACCCCTATGTGGGGACCGCCGGGTGGTTCCAGATCCCGGTTATTATAAACGGCAGGATAACCCTTACTATTTATAATCTGGCCGGGGATCTGGTGTATACGCATGATTTTGGAGTTCTGAGCGCCGGCCCCGGTATTACGGACAAGTGGCTTTGGCCTAAGGTAAATTCAGCCGGCAGGACGGTGGCTGGAGGGGTTTATTTCGCGGTAATCAGGTTTGAGGCGAGCGCGGGCACGCGGGATGTGTGCCAGGTGGTGAAGAAGATACTGGTGCCGTAACGGCGGAGAATAGGGGCTGGCGTTAGGGATTTAGGGAAGGAGGTTTTTATCCTCTAATCTCTAACCGCTATTCTCTACACTCTGCCCCTTCGAGGGTAAATTTATGAAGACTATAAAAAAACGGGTGTTAAGGTTTTTGGGGCCGGTCCTTTTCGCCTCTACCCTGATCTCTCTACCCTCATCCCTCCTGTTTGCGGGCAGCGGCGCCGGCACCGGGGGTGCGGTGTTTATGAAAATTCCCGCCAGCAGCCCAAGAGTGCAGGCTCTTGGCAACTGCGGTGTTTCACTCGTGGAGGGCGCGGAAGCTATGGGGATAAACCCGGCCGGCATCGCCTCTTCGCAGATGCGGGAATTTTCTTTTTCCCACCTCGGCTGGTTCCAGGATTATTCCGGCCAATACCTCGGCTATGTGCACCCTATAGGCCAGTCCGTAATAGGTTTGAACATGGCTTATTACACTATAAACGGATTTGATGTGCGGGACCAGTCAGGTGTGCCGCAATATGGCGCCGATGTGAAAGTGCGCAACGGTTACGGCGGGCTTACGCTTGCCAAAAGTTTCTTTCTTGAAAAGTTTCTGGTCGGAGTGAGCGCCAAAGAAGTATTGGAGGACAATTCCACCCAAAAGTACCAGAACCTGGTTTTTGATGTCGGCGCGGTGCTGAAACTCGGACGCAAGCTGTCTTTGGGCTGGGCAAGCCAGAATTCCTCCGGCAAAGCCGGCCAGGTGGTTAAAATCCAGCGCCTTGGGTTCGCTTTCTCTTTTAATCCTTTCCTGACCCTGGCGCTTGAGCAGAAATCCTATTCCGACAGCGGCGCGAAGACCGGAGGCGGAGTTGAATTTAATTTACCGGAGGAAGTGTTGCAGGTCGGCCGCATAAGCCTGCGCGCGGGTTATACCGGGGCGAATACTTTCGGCAAAAACATGGATGATAAGGCCATGGAATCTTTTGGGCTTCAGAACACGGCGGGCTGGGCTTTCGGCATAGGCATTTACAGCGCCCAGGCGCTGGGTTACGGCATGGGCCTGGATTACACCATGGCGCCTTACGGCGCTTTGGGCAAGTCAAGCCAGCTGTCGTTGAAGTTTCAGTTCTAATCATAGCGCAAAGCGCTATGATTGCCATAAGCTATATGCTTTAGGCCATATAGCCATTAAGGAACTCCTTAAAAAAGCCTATGGCTTATGGCGTATGGCAGCCTTGAGCGGAAGGTGAAAGATGGCTTTTTTGGGCAAAGAATCAGGTTCCGGCTTGCGGCCTAAGGTTTACGGCTTAAAGCGCCGCGGGCAGACTGCCATAGAGTACCTGCTGGTTACGGTGTCGCTTTTAGTCGTTTTTGTGTTTCTTTATAAAAGCCTGCAGTGGTATCTTTCAGGGCAGTTCAAGAGCGGCGGGATAATTGTAATGAAGATGTACAAGCAGGACCCGAACTAGGGAAGTAAGCGGTACCCGGTAAAAGAAAGTAAAGTGCGGCGGATTCAAGGCGGATCGTAAACTAAATCGGAGGATAAGGAAAATGAAAAAAATATTCAGTAACAGGCCCGGTCAGAACACCGTGGAGTATCTGCTCATGCTGGCGGTGGTGGTGGGTGTGGTGCTTATTGCCGGCGTGGCGCTTAAAAATTACATGCCGGGCCTTTTCAGGCAGATATCAACAATGATAGGCGGCGCGGCCACCTCGCTGGGAGCCAGCGGCGGCAATCAGTAAGCTTTAAGAGTCCGGCAACGCGCGTTATCCGTCCGCCTTAGGCGGACGGGAGGTGTGCTTATGATAGTCGGGGAAGCTGAAAAAAGCTTCTTGAAGCTTTTTTTAAGCGCTTTTGTAAAGTACTTGCGCGCTTTCACGGGCAGCTGTTCTTTGAAAATCAGGAAAGCGGGGCAGGTCCCGCTCTTTTGGAGGCAGGATAGTTCGGCTGCTTCCGCAACGTTTCTTGCCGGAGGGCTTTGGGCGCGGACCAAAAGGGCGGGGCAGGTTACCGTTGAGTTGCTGTTGGTGCTGCCTATTTTCATGCTGCTGATTTTTTGCATCATGGAAATAGGAAACCTCGCCTATCAGACCATTTTGGTCCATCACTGCGCTTACGAACTGGCCCGCATAGGCTCTTTGGTAGCCGGTCCGAATGGCGGCGGATATGGTGGCGGCAATGAAGTATCAAAAATGAACAGCACGCTTAAAGAGATGCTGCCCACCGCCACGCTGGATTCTTCCAGAGAGTCGCGGCCTTACGGACCGGATCCCCAGTCCGCGGCTACCGGGAACAACTACACAAGCCAGGATCTAAGGGTAACTTTAACCTATCCGGTAAAGCTGGTTTTTCCCGGATCAAGCGTTATGTTGTCCGATCCACCGAGGTCTCGGCGAATAAAGACAATATCGGTTACGGTGAGAATGCCGATAGAAAAACCGTTTTTTCAGTAAGCAAAAAGCCGCCGGGCGGCTTTTTGAGTCACAGGTCGCAGGTCCGGCCCTTTTGGAAACAGGAGGGATGGGAGTGTGGTGCGGCGCTTCCGGCTGGAGGTCTTTGGGCCCGGGCGAAAAGAGCTGGGCGGGTAACAAGGCATAGGTTGGAAGCGGAGAAAAAGCTGTCAAGCTGCCCGGCCGTCCGGCGGCCCAGCGAAGATTTAATTGTATAGGAGGATTTAATATGGAAAAGAAAGGTGTAATCCTGCCCATGGTACTGGCTTTGGCCGCGTCCGCCATTTACTGGTTTGTTCTGACCTCAAAAGAGCGCGCGCTTTCCGCCGCTCACGAGGAGGCCTCGGTGCTGGTAGCCAGCTATGAATTGCCCGCGCGCACCATCCTTAAGAGCGACCTTGTGGAAACGGTCAAGATCCCGAAAATATACATGCAGCAGGACGCCTATGAAATCCGCAGCAATTCGGATATAAAGCTGGTCAATAATTTAGTGACCGCGATAAGAATCCCGAAAGGCAATCAGATAACGCAGTCGGCGCTGATCCCGCTAAGTCCCGAGGCGGGACTCAGCGTGAAAGTGCCGCCCGGCTACCGCGGCTGCATGATGCCGCTCGATAACGACCTGTTGCGCCTTATTAAGCCCGGTGACAAAATAGATGTGCTTGTCACCTTTGAGGCGGTCATGGCCGACAGCCGCAAGGAACGTGTGACGGCCACCATTCTGCAGAATGTTCTGGTGCTCGGTGTGGGCTCAAACCTGGGCCAGGGCCTGTCTTCCGTCCAGGCCAAGTCCAAGTCCGGCCAGGAAGCGGCCGATCAGGCTTTTTCGGAAAAAGGGGCTTTGAGCCTGGCTCTTAACCCCAACGAAACACAGTATCTTGCGCTCTCACTTGAGCAGGGCCATGTGTCGGTGGTGGTGCGCGGTCTTGGCGACGTGGAGTTGCATCCGATGGAGATAGCGAGTTTCAAGCGGCTGATAAAGTAACCGGCTTCCGCGGCGGGGAAGCCGGCTAGTCACAAGTCGCAGGTCATAGGCAGCATGGTTGGAGATTAATATGAAACCCATTACACAAAAAATACCACGAGGAACAGGGCTCCTTCCCTATTCGCTGTTTTTGGCTGCGGTCCTTGTCCTCGCGCCGTCCGCCTGGGCGCAGAAGGCCGAGATGGTGGCTGTATCCGCCGATATCGTTGAAATAAGCGGTTCCATACAGAAAACGCACGGTTTTTCTTGGAACCAGTTTTTTGATTTCACGGAGAAGACCATCTCGGGCATTATCACCCTCGGCGATTTCGAGCGAAAAACCGCTTTGAGCACTTCGCTGAAGCTTCTTGAAACGGAAGGCAAGGCCCAGCTGCTTTCAAACCCGAAGATCATCACTAAAAGCGGCACGCAGGCGAATTTCACGGTGGGCGGAGAGATCCCGGTGCCTTATTCCAACAACCAGGGCGTGGGAGCCGAGTTTAAAAAATTCGGCGTTATCCTGACCGTGCTTCCCGTGATACTCGCCGAAAAAAAAGACACGGTGGACGTGCAGCTGCAGCTGGAGGTTTCAAATCCCGATTATTCAAAACCGGTGGTCGTTTCCGGCACCACCATACCATCCATGATAACCCGCCAGATCCAGACCGAGGTTGAACTTAAAAGCGGGGAAACGCTTGTTATAGGCGGCTTAAAGCGCAGCAACCGCAATGTGGTAAAGAACAGGGTGCCGGTATTGGGCAGCATACCTCTTTTGGGAGCTCTTTTCAGCTCAACCGATGTGGTGGAAGAACAGAGTTCGCTGTTTTTGTTCGTGACGTTCGATATAATTAAGTAGGCAAGTGTACTGTCATAAGCCGTATGCCGTAAGCCATAAGCTTCAGGGAGTTCCTTATGGCCTATGGCTTATAGCTTAAGGCGTATGGCAGAGAATATGGACAACCAGAATACTACTCCCCGGGTAATAACTTTTTCAGGCCCCAAGGAGGGCGTGGGAAAAACTTCTATTGCGCTCAATTTAGCTCTTGCCTGGGCCAATTATCAAAAGCGCAATGTGCTTATCATACCGCTTGATCCGCTGTGCCGTCAGGAGCATACCGCCATGCTGGGAGTTGATCCGCCGTCGCTGGCCGAAATTGTCCGGACGATCGGGCGGGAATCCGTGGGAGCCGTCGGCGCCCTGTTGCGCGGGAAAATACCTATTTCCCAGTGGGGCGTAGGTGTGCTGCCGCTGAGCAAAAAACGCCAGGATGTGGCCAAAATGTCGCCCGAGCTGATTTTGCCCATACTTTCAAAGCTTTCCCAGTCCTTTGATCTCTTTATAGATGTCGATTCCTATTTTCCCATGCAGATCTTCGCCTTTGACATTTCAGACCTGGTTTTCTGGGTCACCAACTCAAATGTCAATGCCCTGAACGCCTCCGCTTCGGCTTTCCGCGAAATCAACGAACTTCACTTCCCGATGAACAGGTTCGAAGTGGTGGCCAACCTTTATGACATGCCCGGCGCGATCGGCCCCAAGGAAGTTGAGAAATTCTTCAAACAGATGGGCAAGGATATGCTGGCTTTCATGCCCTGGGAAGACTCCATGCCCGCTTGCGCCAATCAGAACAAACTTTTGATAGTTGAACAGCCCAATACACAGTGGATACGGATACTGCGCGTTCTTCTTGGACGCCTTGGCGAACTGAAGCCCGCCGAAAAACAGTGGGTTTCAAGCGTTTCCTCGCAGGAATTCGCCCACGGTTCCGACATGCTTTGGCGGCAACTCGAAAAAACCGCGCCGGCCGCTTCTGTCGCGGACTCCAAGGCCCCGCAGGCCAACGCCGGAAGAGTGGATGTGCCGCCTTTCTGGGAAACGCTGAAAATGTCGGTGCACCGCAATGTGGTGGCCGCGCTTGAAACTGAGCGTGTGAAAATAAGCGACGACGTGGCCGTCAACGCGGAAACCAGAAAAAAAGTCGACCTTATCATCAACGGCCTCCTTCAAAAAGAAACCGCTAACCCGCTTACCAGGGAGCAGCGGGTTAAATTCATAAACGAGCTGCTTGACGAGATCCTGGGTCTCGGTCCCCTGGAAGAAATTATGCGCGACCCCGGCATAACCGAAATCATGGTGAATTCCGCGGACCGTATTTATATAGAAAAAGCCGGCAAGCTGACGCTCACTAAATACCGTTTCAGAAGCGACGAACAGATCATGCAGGTAATTAAAAGGATAGTGGCTCCGCTTGGCAAGCGCATAGACGAATCCGTTCCGTACGTGGACGCCCGCCTGAAAGACGGCTCGCGCGTGAACGCGATCATCTCGCCGCTCGCGATTTCGGGGCCGACGCTCACCATACGGCGTTTTTCCGCCAAACCTTTTACCGACTCCGAGCTTATAAGAAAAGGCAGTATTTCCCAGACGGGGGTTGATTTTTTAAAGGCCTGCGTAAGGCTGCGCAAGGACATTATTATCTCAGGCGGCACCGGCACCGGTAAAACCACTTTCCTTAACATGCTCTCAAACTATATCCCTGAAGACGAGCGCATAGTAACCGTTGAGGACACGGCCGAATTGCGTCTTCAGCAGGATCACTGGGTGCGCCTTGAGAGCCGCCCGCCCAACATTGAGGGCAAAGGCGAGATCAGTATACGGGATCTGGTAAAGAACTGTCTTCGTATGCGGCCCGACCGCATAGTGGTAGGCGAAGTCCGCGGTTCCGAGGCCCTGGATATGTTGCAGGCCATGAACACGGGCCATGAAGGGTCTCTTGCCACCATACACGCAAACACTCCGCGCGACGCTCTTACCCGCATGGAGGCCATGTGCCTTATGGCGGGCGCCGACCTACCTATTTGGGCGCTTCGGGAAATGATATCTTCGGCCGTGCACATGATAGTGCAGCTGACCCGCTTTTCCGACGGTACCAGGAAAATCACCTCCATAACCGAAATAACCGGCCGCGAAGAGAACCAGATACTGACGCATGAACTGTTCAAATACAAGCAGCAGGGGATAGACGAAAACGGAAAGGTTGTGGGCTCATTCAGTGCCACGGGCGATCCGCCCAAGTTCTTTAATGATTTCGGAACCCATGGTATGCAAGTGCCGGTGGATATGTTCTGGACGGATGAGCAGAGGCAGCAGCGCACAGGTAAAGGATAGCGAATAGCGCATTTTACGGAATTGCTTAACTACTCTGTCTTTAAACTATGAAGAAGCTTACAGCGGGCATCCTTTTTTTAGCGGTTTTCGCCGGGAAACCGGCGAGCGCCGGAGTATTTAACCGAACGGAAATGTCCGAGGTGTCCTGCGCCGCGGTTAAAATGCAGCTTTTTTATTATTACCTCGCCCCCGAAAAAGATCCCAAAATACTCAACTACGCGATAAAGTGCGGGGGCGTGGCTTCCACTGTCCAAATGCCCAAATGGCTGGACACCACGGTGCCGGAAATGGTTTCAAAAAAAGTCTGGCATGACCCGGAAGAAGGGGATATCAGCGAAGCTTCCCTCTGGCAGACGCCGGTATCCATCCTTTATGAATACTTTGAACTTACCCGTAAAACCTTTCCGGCTGAGGCCGGCGGCGCGGAAATTCAGCCGGCGCTTTTGGTGAAGGAATACGCGGACATCCGCATCCGGTTCCAGATGTCGCTTGACCGGCTTTACCGGGCCCGAACGCGGGACTATTCCATGGGCGATTCCATGAACGGCCGCGGCCGCGCGATGATGGCGGAGTTTAACCTGATGCTGAAAGAAATGGAGTCCATAGCCGACGCCATCTCAAGCAGCAACCCCCGGCGTTACGCCGATGCCGTTACCGCCACCGCAGTGTTCTCGCAGGATTCTTTTTCCATGTTGTTCGGCGAACCGCGCAAGTATGAGGCGCCAAAACGCGAGTCAAGAGGGGGGCAGATCCTGGGTTCGGCTCTTACCGTGTTCGGCGTGCTGCTGATGTTTCTCGCTGTACGCGTTTTTTTAGCCCTCAACGACAAAAAAACCGACGCCCTGGTGGGCGATTACGCCAAAAAAGTCACAAAGTGGACCGATGCTTTTTCACGCCAGTTCATAGCAATAAATGTGAAATACCTGGTGGCTGTGCCGACGGGTATTTTTGCCCTCATCGGTTTGCTCACGTTTAATCCGTTCGCTTTCCTCGCCTTGTCCGGCCTCGGTTTTTTTGTGGGCCTGCGCACTCCGAATTTCGTGCTGAATTACATGAAGGTTAAGCGCGGAAAGAAAATTGACGGACAACTGATGGACGGCCTGATACTGCTCTCCAACTGTCTGCGTTCGGGCCTTGATGTGGTGCAGGGCTTTGAAATGGTTTCAAAAGACCTCGTTCCGCCGATATCGGACGAATTCGCCCTGGTTATAAAGAATTACCAGTTGGGCATGACTTTTGAAAAAGCGTTAGGCGTTATGGAAGATCGCGTGGAGAGCAGGATGCTGGCTTACATGATACGCGCCATTGTTCTTCAGCGCCAGATGGGCGGCAATCTGACCAAGGTTTTTGAAAGAATAGTGATAGACATCAGGGAAGAATCCAAGCTTGAGGAAAAAACAAAGGCCATGACGGCCCAGCAGAAGATACAATCCATAGTTGTGGGCATCATGCCCTGGATCATGGTGAGCGTCATGTTCATGTTCCAGCCTGAAACTATGATGAAATTTTACGGCAGTCCGCTCGGTATGGCGACCTTCATCGGCTGCGCCATCTGGATAGCTATAGGCATGAAAGTGGTTTCAAGCCTTGGCAAGATACGTGTGTAGTCATAGCGCAAGCGCTATGACTACCGCCATAGGCCGTAAGCCATATGCCATATGGTTTAAAGGAACTCCTTGAAAGCTTATGGCCTAAAGCAGATGGCTTATGGCGCGCATGGGCGAACGAATACCTCTTGTTTTGAGACGGATAATTACAGGCGCTTGTTATGGATAAAATTACCGGCATTTTTCTCTTTGTGATTTCGGTAAGCGGCTCTTTTGCGGCTTTCGCGGCTGTGCAGCGTTTTTTTTCCCCAAGGGAGGATTCACGCTCGCCGATTTCGGATATCAGCGACATGGCGGGAAAGGAAACTTCGGTTTTCAACAAACTGGAGGGCAGCAAAAATGTTTGGGACAGGCTGGACCTGCTTCTCGCGCGGAGCATGGGCCAGGAAAAAAAACTTGAGGAAACTTACATGCTTTTGGGCAGTCCCAGAAGCACCGATCCGTTAAAAATGCTGCACTTAAAACAGATTTTGGCCGTGCTCCTGCCGGCGTTGCTTTTCGTTCCTACCCAGTCTCCGTTTGTGCTTATTTTTGTGCCTCTCGGTTTTCTTTTGCCCAATGCCGCCTATTATTCAAGAAAAATACGCGCCCGCCAGGAAGATATTATAAGGAACTTTCCCACTTTCGTGGACCTCTCGGCTTTAATGATAGAGTCTGGGCTTGACTACATGACGGCTTTCACCCGCATAGTCAATATAGCTCCGGTTAAAACCGGGCTGGAGCTTGAAATAGAGCGTACCATAAACGAGGTGCAACTGGGATATTCCAGGCGCGACGCTCTGCGGCGCCTCTCGCTGCGCACCGGTCTCCAGGAGGTGCGTTCTTTTGTCGGACTTATCGTTCAATCCGACGAACTGGGAACGAGCCTCGTGGACTTGCTCAGAAATTATTCAACGGATATGCGTTTCCGCCGTCTTAACAGGGCCGAAAAGCTGGCGGCGCAGGCCTCCACCAAAATGCTTATACCGCTTTTTATTTTTATCTTCCCCACGGTATTCATCCTTATGCTCGCGCCCATGATAAGCGATCTGATAACAGGGGGAATGCCGTTCTAACATCGGGGGTTAGCGGATGGCGGATAGGGGTAAAGGGAACGAAGACAGTGAATTTTACATGGCACGGGTAAATTTATGAAGACCATAAACAAATGGGCGCTAAAGTTTTTGGGGCTGGTGCTTTTCGCCTCTGCCCTAACCCCTAACCCCTCTGCCCTGCTTTTTGCACAGGAAAGGCTGAAAGTCAAAAGCGAGGAGTCTCTTTTCCTGAATTTGCAAAAAACCGGCCTTGGCTCGCTCAGCGAGTTTGAGGAAAAAAAGCGGTTTTTGGGCACTGTGCAGCTGGAAAAGGAAAAAATCCAGCTGAAGATGCTGCAAAGTATTTACGAGAGCGCGTTTGACTATTACCGCCAGGGTAATTACGAAGAGGCAACGGAGCTGTCTTCGAAAATACTTTCCATAGACCCTAATTTTTCCGACGCGTCCATGCTTCTTGAAGCCTCCAGCCAGCTGCGCGGCGGCCAGCGCGTGTTCGTGTCCGCAAAACTCCTGATCGAGGACCGCTTCAAAACCGCTCTCTCGCTTTATAACGAGGGGCGCATAGCCGAGGCGTATAAAAAAATGGAAGAGGTGGAAAAACTCTCCCCCAACAACATCAAGGCCAAATACTGGCTGGGCCGTATGAAAGACGACTTAAAGCAGTATTATTTTGAAAAAGGCGCAGCAGCCTATCAGGCAAGGGATCTGAAAGGCGCGCTTGATAATCTCTACAACGCTCTGTTTATAAGGCCCAAAGACGCAGTTACCGTGCAGTGGATAACGCGTATAGAGGACGAATTGCGCCAGGAGCGGGCCAACGAGTCGCTGAAAGCGGCGCTTGAGTCTTACGCCCAGGGCAACCTGAAAGACGCCTGCGAGGGCCTTAAACGGGTGCTGGAGATCCAGCCGGGCGACTCCAAGGCCAACAAACTTCTAAACGAGGTCAAAGGCGAGATAGAGCAGGGCTATATTTCAAGCGGAAAAAAATTATATTCCGGCCGCCGCTACACCGAAGCTATAGCCGAGTGGAGCAGCGCGAGGCCCTACAGTCTGAATATTTCCTATCTTGAAGAACTGATTTCCCGCGCCCGCAAACAGATGCGCCTTGAATCGGATGACAAGCGCCGCCGCGCGGAAGAGACCGCCCGCCGCGTCCAGGAAGAAGAAGCCAAACGCAAGGCGGAGGAAGACGAAAATAAGAAGGCCGAGGAAGAAGCCAAGCGCAAGGGAATTTCCGTGGAGGAGGCGAAGAACAAGCCTCAGGGTATCACCGAGGAAAACCGCCTTGCCGCCCAGAATCATTATCTGGAGGGCCTCAAATACTTCCAGAACGCGAATTACGACAAGGCCCGCGACGAGTGGACCATATCAAAACAGCTTGACCCCTCGAACTCCGACTCAGGCGCCGGGCTAAAACGTATAGAGCAGATTCTGGCCGGCGGACAGTAGTTCAGAGTCAAAGAGTTATGAGTTAAGAGTTGTGGGTTTGGAGTTATTAATTTCCGAGTTCGGAATCTTTAAACTCCCAACTCCTGACTCCTAACTCATAACTCCCAAACCCCTCTATCCTTCAGCAACATTTCCGAAATACTGCTTTGGTATAATTTATCAGACACTTATGCGACTAACGCTTAAATGGTTGCTGTGGTTTATAGGTATTGGCATTTATGTGATGTGCCTCGGGGGGGTTTTTTATTACAACCTCTTTAAGTGGACCTTTGACGAAAAGCTCAAGCAGGATATTTTAGACACCGTTAAAGTTTACGCCCCGACCATCCGAAACGGTCTCTTAAACAGTCCCAAGGTTCCGACCCTGGACGAATACGACATCATGACTTCGCTCGCCAAGGACGAGCGCATTACCTCCATACTATATTTAAGCCGTCAGGGAACGGTGCGCTGGCACAAAGAATCCCGTTTTATCGGTGTGCCGTGGGACGAGTTCCAAAAGACCGTTCCGCCGCCCACCGACGCGATAAAGCAGGCCTACGATTCCAAAATGCCGAAATCCCGCCAGGTGGCGGACGAGCCCTTTTACGAGATAGCCATACCGTTCTCGGTGCGCGGCGACATCATAGGCATAATAGATTTGCTGGTTTCGCGCGCGGGCGCGAAGGTTCTTATCGGTTCCGCCATGCGCAAATATGTTTTCGGCGCTTTGGGCGTGCTGTTCCTGCTGGGGCTCCCGCTCTATTTTTTCATGCACCATTATGTGATTTTACCTATGTCTGTTTTGCGCGATAGCGTGGAGGGTATCTCGCTAAAAAACTTCGATCTGCGTTTCCCGGCCAAAGCGGATGAAATAGGCGACTTATCACTTGCTATCTCGCGCCTTCTGGGCAAAATGAAGACCGAAATGGATTCCATTTCAAACCGGGACAAAAAATACAAGGAGGCTGAGCAAAAGTGGTGGCGCTCGCTTTTAAGCATTATTGTTCCCGGTAATAATTATGTGATAGTGGTGGACGAGAATAACAATATCCTTTACGCCAATTTTGAACTGGTACAGGGCATGGACGCCAAAAATATTCATCTGCTTGACGTGGTGGACAGCCAGCAGCAGAATCTGCTGCGCCTTGTCGGCCAGGCTTATGAAACTCCCGACCAGAGCGTGGAAGGGGAAACTGTTTTTAAAAACCAGAACATGAATCTGAAGGTCCTGCATGTCGGTGAAGCCTCGGGCATAAACCGCACACTGATCCTTTTCTACCCCAAGTCGGGGCTAAGCATGTAAAATAGCGTATAGGGGCGAGCGAATAGTGAACAGGGAAGAAACGGAAACTTTATTTAAAGAACTCCGTCGCTGTTCGCTAACCCCTGTTCGCTATTCCCTTCAGCATTGCTTTTTCCTCAATAATTGCTAAAATTAATTAGTTCCCGCTCTGCTAAACGCAGCGGGAGTTGTGATTGCGCGCCTTAACGCGGATTGCGCGGGTAAAATCATCATCGGGAACCGCTGCAATCGTTTTCCGAAGTCAGTGTGAACAGGTGTTATTTATTTGTTTCTGGAGGGAAAAATGAAACTTGAAATAAGAAATATCAGCGTGAGTTCTCTGGTGATTTCTTCACTGCCGCTGGTGGTGTTCGTGATCGCAATTCTTGGCGGCGCGGTTACTTTCATGATAGTGCCGAACCCCCAGTTTTCCATGATGGGCACCGCGCAGAAACTGCTCGCGGTGGGGCTTTATTCTTTGCTTTACGCGGTGCTGGTTTCAGCCCTGCTTGTTTTTATCGCCTTCGTTTACAACATCCTGACCGGGGTGCTTGGAATGAAGGGCGTGAGCTTTGATCTTGAGGAAGTGCACGATCACGAATAAAAAGGCAAATAGCAAGAAAGCGAATAGCAAATAGCGGGAAAGCAAATAACGAATAGCGAACAGCAGGGTTCTTTCGGTTATCACTATTCGCTATCTTACTATTCGCTGTTCGCTGTCCTATAACTTAGGAGCCAATGTGAAAATAAATATTGTTTTTGCCTCAAAAGACCTGTCAAGGGCCTCGCTTATACTCGAAATGCTTTCACGGCAGGGTTACTGCGTGGTCACCGCCCATCGTTCGAGGGAAGTAATGGGAATGCTGTCCGAAAAAACATTTGATCTGGTAATAGTGGGCCAGAATCTGGCCGATGAGGAAGGCCTCACTTTCCTGCGCAATTTACGCGCGAAGAATAAAAATATCCCGGTTATAGCTATACTCGAATCTCCCGACACCTATCTTGACCATATGCCATCGGGGCTCAACCTTGAAACGCTGGCCCCCCACGGTCCCGCTTCAGGGGCCTCGCGCCCGGCGCCGAAGATCTCCTATAAGCTGGCGTTTTTTCAGCTTGGAGCCGACGAGTGCCTGTCTTACAGCCAGGATCTGCATGAAAGCATGGCCAGGATACGCGCCGTGGTCCGGCGCACCGTCTCAACCCAGCCTGACGAGGTGCTGAAGCTCAATGAAGTCGATCTTAACATGTCAAGCTACACCGTAAAAATTTCGGGCAAGGAAATAACCGTCACCGCCAAAGAGTTCGATCTGCTGTATGTTTTTCTCAGTTCTCCCAACAGGGTGCTTTCAAGGCCCTATCTTATAGAAAGAGTTTGGGGTTATAACTATTTTGGATCACCCCGCACCGTGGATGTGCATGTAAGGCGTCTGCGCTCAAAAATGGGCAAGGCCGCCAGGTACGTGCACACGGTCCCCTGCGTGGGATATAAGCTGGTGCCGAATACAAAATAAGGCTGAAGGCTGAGGATAAATTAGAAGAGGAGGCAAATGGGCAGAGACTGAAGATTTCAGGAAGACTTCCATGTGACTTCCTTTCAACTTCAGCCTTCAGCCTTCAGCCTGAACAAATAGGAGAATGTAATTATGCCTGCAAAGAAAATTTTGATAATAGACGACGACGCGCATCTTCGCGACAGCCTGGCCGAGGTGCTTGATATGGAGGGCTTCACCTGCTTTGAGGCCGGCAACGCAAAAACCGGCATAGATTCCGCCAAAAAAAACACCCCGGATGTGGTTATAATGGACATACAGCTGCCCGATTCAAGCGGCTTTCAGATCTGCCAGGAGCTGCGCAAGATGTCAAAGGAGTTTATTCTCATTATGATGACGGGCAGGTTTTTGTCTACCGAAGAAAAAACCCAGGGTTTCAGCCTTGGGGCGGACGAATACCTTACCAAGCCATTTGACATCGCGGAGCTTTGCATAAGAATACGCCAGCTTCTCACAAGGAAGGGCAAATAATGCGCCGTCTGGCCGTTTGTCTGCTTGCGTTCCTCGCCTTCCATGCGTCAGCCTCCGCCGCTCCGGCGGCAGCCAAGTCTTCAGCTTTCTCCCCCGTGAGTCTTGAGATGTTCTTTGAGGCCATGGACGGCCAGGGCTGGCAGGAGTTTTTCCTCGCCGACACCGTGAGAAAGCGCATTGGCGGCCCGGATATGAAAGTTTACCCGCTGGTCGTCAAAAACGCGGATGGAAAATTTGAAGCGCGAAAAGGGGAGGCGGAGTTGGCTGAGTCCATGCGTCTGGCGGTTTTAGGCCAGTCTTACCCCGGGAAACTTCTCACCTATTTAAACGCCAGAGCCCTGAGTCCATGGGCCGACGGCTGGCGCGACGCCGCGGTTTTCTGCGGGCTTGACCCTGATGAACTCGCGAAAAAGTCCGCCGCAGAGGGGCCGGGCGCGCTTGCGGCGGCCTATGACCGCTCCAAAAAAGCCGGTGTTGAGGCAGCTTCCCTGCTTATAAACGGCAAACTCTATTCGGGGCCTCAGCGTCTTTTGCCGCTGTTAGAGGCCGTAAACGCCGTTTTGCCGGCGGATAAGCGCGCGGAACTGCCTAAGTCATACACCGACAGGCCGAAGCTTCCTCCTCCGCAGCTGCTGGTGGTTTTAAGCTCCGGCACTTTTTCGCAAAAAAACGACGCCCTGCTTGGTGTTTTTGAAAAATATTTCGATGATATTAAGCCGAAGTTCCTTGATTACGCCTCCCCTGAGCGCGTTGAAAAAATACCCGGACTTGATTTCGTGCCTGCCTACGTCATTGAGGCCAGCACCGCCGCCAGAATGCGGCTGGACTCTGAAATTAAGGCCGGTATTTTCCGCGAAGTCGACGGCTGGCTGGTTTATTACGATCGCCAGCGCAAGGGCGTTTATCCGGGCAGGGCTAAGCTTGAAAACACGCTTGAGCTTTTTGTGATGGCCTATTGTCCGTTCGGCACGCAGGCTGAAAACGCTTTGCTTGAGGCCCAGAAAAACGGCGCTTTGCCGTCCGGGTTCAAGCTGGAGATCCATTATATAGGCGACGCGTCCAAAAAAGAAAGCGGTGAATATGAATTCAACAGCCTGCACGGCCAGGCGGAGTGGGAAGAGGATTTGCGTCAGCTTATTATAGCGAGGGACTTCCCTGAGAAGTTTTACGGGTATCTGCTTGAGCGGAACAAAGATATTAATGCCGCGCCCTGGGAAAACGCGGCCACGAAGGCCGGCATTGACCCGAAAAAGGTTTTGGGCGCTTTTGACGGAGGGAAAAAACTGCTGGCCGACGATTTCGCCCGCTCAACCGCGCTTGCCATAAGCACTTCCCCTTCCTTTGTGTGGGAAGGCCGGGCTTTTATGGTGGGAATCAACGAGCTTAACAAAATTCCCGGCTTTGAAAAGGTTGCGCTGCCCGGCACAGGCGGGGCCGGCTGCAATAAGTAAGGGCAGGGAATAGGGGTTAGCGAATAGCGGATAGGGTCGGAGTTCCTTAATATCAGATTCATTTTCCTTACCCTATTCGCTAACCCCTATACGCTATTCTCTGCTTTTGAAATATTTCCGTAACAATCTTTTGGAATAATATGTTTGGAGAAGCGGATAGCGTACTAGGGAAGAGCGGATAGCGGCGGAGTTTTTTAAAACATGGTCCCTTTTCCTCCCCTATTCGCTAACCCCTATTCGCTATTCGCTGTGTTTTTAATATGACCGACGTGCCAAAAAAGAAAGGCCGGCTTTTTTACAAGTTCCTTTTTATTTTTCTTATCGTTTCACTGGTGCCGCTTTCCATAGTAGGCTACTATCTTATAAATTTGAGCCAGCAAACCCTTAACAAAGCTATCTCGCGCGACCAGGAGGCTCTGGCGGTGGGATTCGCCGACACGGTTTCAAGCTATATCATAAATTTCCGCAACGTGCTTTTTGACGCCGCGCACATGGAGGATTTCTCCTCCATGAACACAGGCCGCCAGCAGGCGCTGGTCAATCACATCATGCAGCTGCACGCGGTGTTCCTTGAAATTTCCGTCATAGACGCCTCCGGCCAGGAAACGGTGCGCATCGGACGTTTCGTGCACGATACCCAGCTGCGCGATTTTTCAAACGACGCGGTGTTCGCGAAGGTGATGAAAACCGGGGAATTCATCGGCGGGCTTGAAAAGTATATGGGCTCCTACCCCGCCATAACCATGGGTATCCCGATAGTAAACCCCGTTACCAATCAGGGGGTGGGCGTACTGGTGGCCAAAATGACGCTTACCGGGCTTTCAAGCATTCTGAAAACCAGTTTCCCGGAAACCACCCACACGCAGGCGGCTATAATCGATTCCAACGGATTTTTGATCGCCCATTCCAACTCCAAAGAAATTTACAAGCCCGACGCCAAGCTCCCCGACGATATTTTAAAGATCCTCCTGCAAAATGACGCCAAAACAGGCGGCGGAGAGATAATACTTGAATCCACCGGCGAGCGGGTGCTGGGGGCTTTCGCCGAAGTCACGGACCTCGGCTGGGTGATCTACATACAGCGCTCGGTCACCGTCGCCTACCAGGCTTCGGACGATATGCTGAAGCGCACCTGGCGCATGATGGCGGTGGTTACGGTGTTCGTGCTTTTCCTGGGATATGCGGTGTCGCTGATCATTACCCAGCCCATACAGTCGCTCCGGGCCGCGGCCATAAAACTGGGCGAGGGGGATTTTGACTACCTGCCTGACCTTTCAATGCCGAACGACGAAATAGGGGAGCTCGCGCACACTTTTATGCAGATGAGCGAATCATTGAAAGTCAAGACCGCCGAAATAATGACGGCCCAGGAAGAGCTTCATCGCCTGAACCGCAGCCTTGAAAACCGGGTGGAGGCGCGCACAAGAGAATTGAAGTCGGCCCAGGACGAGCTGATCAAGAAAGAGCGGCTCGCTGCTATAGGCCAGATGGCCTCCGTTGTGGGCCATGAGATACGAAATCCGCTTGCCGTGATAAACAACTCCACTTACTTCATAAAGACCAAGATCAGCGCCATGCAGAACATGGAGCCCAAGATAATCAAACACATCTCCATCATAGAGTCGGAAATCAGGCAGGCGAACGGTATCATAGACGAAATCCTGGGTTTTGCCCGCACCAAAGAGCTTAATCCGAAGCTTACCCATCTCAATTCCTATATTGACGACCTGCTCATGTCTTTCCCGGTTCCGGCGCACATACAGGTCGAAAAAACGCTCGCGCCCGAGAATCCGACGGTCAATATCGACACCGACGAAATGACGCAAGCCCTGCGCAATCTCATCAAGAACGGCATAGAAGTAATGCCGGAGCGGGGCAAGGTGTTCGTGCGCACCGAAATTGCCGCCCCCGACATGGTAAGAATTGACGTTGAAGACACAGGCCCCGGCATTCCCAAAGAGACCCTTGAAAAAATATTCGCGCCGTTCTTTACCACCAAGGCCCGCGGCACGGGCCTGGGTCTTGCCGTTGTGAAAAAAATCGCCGACCGCCACAAAGGGCGCGTGGAAGTCTCAAGCGTGGTGGGCAAAGGCACCTGCTTCAAAATTTTCATCCCTCTTGCCAATTCCCCCGTAAATAAGTAACAATATAATTACAGTAGCGAATAGCGGATAGGGAATAGCGGACAGCGAGTATAAAGTCCCCGCTCTTTCCCTATTCTCTAACCCCTATCCGCTATTCGCTGTCTTTTATATGGAAAGCAAAATTTTAATTGTTGACGACGACGCCCACCTGCGGGAGACCCTGCGCGATCTTCTTGAAATGGAGGGCTACAAGGTTTTTGAGGCCGCCAGCGGCGCCGACGCCATGAAAATGGTGGTGTCCGATTTTTTTCATGTCATACTGATGGATTTCAACCTCACCGACAAAACCGGCATAGAAGTGATAAAAGACATCCGCAAATTAAATACCGACAGCCAGATACTGATGATGACCGCCCACGCCTCGCTTGATACGGCGGTGCGCGCCATACAGGAATCCGTTTACGACTTCCTTATAAAGCCGGTGGATTTCAATTACCTGCGCCGCGCCATAAAAAAGGCCGAGGAAAAGCTTTACCTTGAGCAGGAAAACAAGCGCCTTATGGACTCGCTCAAGAATAATAACTGCGAGCTTGACCGCTTAAATAACATGAAATCCAAATTCATGTCCATGGCCTCGCATGACCTGTCAAATTCTCTGATGACCCTGCAAATAAGCTTTGAGATGCTGGCTTCCACCATCAAACCCAATGAAGACCAGAAAAAGAAAATGGACTTTATCAACACCAGCATAGTGCAGATCTCCCGCCTGATAGGGGACCTGGTGGATTGGGCCTCCATAGAACAGGGCAAATTCAGGCTGGAAAAGAATTATTTTGAAATGGATAAAATGGTGGATGAGATCGTGGTCGGTCCGAAGGCGCGGGCCTCGCAGAAAAACATAGAGGTGGGAACCCAGCTTGCCGCTAAGGGGCTTCGGATGGTCTGCGCCGATAAGCGCCGCATAACGCAGGTGCTTTTAAACCTGCTTGAAAACGCGGTCCGCCACACACAGCGCGGCGGCAAAATAACGGTGCACGTCGATCCTCTTGAGGACGCCGTTTGCGTTTCAGTAGAAGACACCGGCGAGGGAATAGATCCCGTGGAACTGCCGAAACTTTTTCAGAGTTTTTACCAGCCGGCGGGCGGCAAGTCGCCGCACGGCCGCCTGGGACTTGGTCTTTCCATCGCGAGAGAAATAGTGCACACCCACGACGGAAAGATCTGGGTGGAAAGCGGAGGCGTGGGTAAGGGCTCGGCTTTCAAATTCACCATACCTTTCGCCAAGGAGCCCCCCCCGGCAATTCCAAAAGAGGAGGAGGGGGTAGAGAAAAACCAGTAAGTCGTTCAGGTGGATAGGCTGATAAATAGCCATATGCCGTAGGCTTTAAGCCATAGGCGGATACAAAATAAGCCCTTAAGGGTTCCCTTACAGCTTACGGCTTATGGCATACGGCTTAAAGCAATTGCTCAGCCTTCAGCCTTCAGCCTAAACAACCTAAAGGAGACTAGTTATGCCAACTGCAAAAAAAATAGTAACCGTGCTCATAGCCGACGACCAGACCCTTTTCAGGGAAGGAATCAAAGATTTGCTTGAAGATCAAAAAGGGATTTCAGTAGTGGGGGAAGCCACAACCGGGCCCGAAGTGGTGGCTCTCGCAAAAAAACTCAAGCCCGATGTGATTTTAATGGATATCAAGCTGCCGCAAATGGACGGCATGGCCGCCACCCGCATTATCCACAAGGAATGCCCGAATACGAATGTGCTTATCCTGTCCAGTTATGAAGACGAAGCCCACATCACCGAGGCCATACAGGCGGGCGCCAACGGCTATCTCTCAAAGATGCTGCCGGCTTCCGAGCTGGTTCACGCTTTGACCACTTTCAACAGCGAAGGCGTTATGATCCCCCAGCCCATAATGGGCAAGCTTATCGCGGGACTCCGGCAGATGGGCACTCCAGGCTACGAGGGCGCGCCAGATTCTCTTACCGCCACCGAAATAAAGGTGATGGCTCTGCTCGGCAAAGGCCAGTCAAACAAGGAAATAGCGCAGCAGCTCGGTTGCAGCGTGAAGACAATAAAAAACCACTTAAACAGCGTCTTCCAGAAGCTGGGCGTCAATAACAGGACAGAAGCCGTGGTAAAGGCCATTGAAAAGGGACTTATCTCGGCGGAGGACGGCCGCTAAAACAGCGGGGCAAGAAAGGGTAGAGGGGTTAGGGTAGAGGGTGAAGAAATAAGGAACGACTTCCCCCAAACCCGGTCACCTCATCTTTTAAGAGGCGGTTAGTTCCTGCAGCTAGGAACTAACCGCCTTCTTATTGCGCGTGGACATCAACAATAACGTAACATTAAAGTCCTATAATTTTAGTGCAAAGTAGATGGTGCGAAGCGATAGTAAATAGCGCATAGAGCGAAGCACATAGTTTGTTTCGGGAACTCCAAACGCTATTCGCTATTCACTAATCGCTATTCGCTGTTCTATTAAGCCTTGAAAAACACGCCTTTTGGTGCTATAACATAGGAGAGGGCGAATAGCAAAATTAGGGGAAGAATTGATAATGTTAACTATGTCTTCAGCTAAATTCATGGAGTTTTTCCGGCATATGCGCCGGAGGGCGGAGGTTTTTATATATTCTCTGCCCTATCCCCTGGCCCCTATCCCCTATACGCTGCGGCGCGGCCAGACCGTGATAGAATATATGCTCATGCTGGCCGTTGTGGCGGCGATGGCCATGATGATGGGGATTTTGTTCCATAAGAAAATACTTGGCGGGATATTTACCATGGTAGGCTTGATAATCGGCGCCGGGACGCCGAAGTGAAAACAGGCCATAGGCTTTATGCCATAAGCCATAGGCGGATAAGGTTCTGAGATGCATATGAAATTGCCTGAAACCATAAAAAGCTTAAAGCGTGCGGCCTACGGCTTATGGCGTTCTTGTGGCCTATGGCACCGCGCCTCCGCGCGGCGGGGGCAGATCTTAATCCCTTCCCTGCTTGTCATCCCTTCCCTGCTTCTGTTCGTTTATCTGATTTTTGAAACCACCAAAATTTCTCGGGAAAAGATCCGCCAGCAGTTCGCTGTGGATTCCGCCGCTTTCATACAGATGGGTGACTATACGAATCTGTTGAACCGTTCCGCTTATGTAAACGGCGCTTTCCCTTACCGCATCTTCAAAGAGGCCTACGAGTGCCCGCCAAGCGACTATTTGCAGAAAACCGACGGGTCGGGCCAGGTTTGCCCATACGACATGCTTTATGCGGCCGGCGCTTTCCCGAAGTATATAAATGACATCGAGGGGCAGCCCGCACAAGCCCTGGACAGCATGAAAAAATGGCAAATTGAATTCGACGACACCCATCGCTCCGGCATAAATAACAACCCGCCCTCAGTGGCGAGCCTGTTTACCCTTATCACGAAAGAGCAGGGCACAAAGATCTATATTTTCTGGGACCCGGCTTCCGGCGTTTACAGGTTTTACGCCCAGGTTTACACCCTGCTCGGCCAAGTGGAAGAATCCCAGATGACGGTGTTTGAACGGCTGACCGAGAACTTTAATTTTTTCCGTAAATCGTTTTACCTGAACGCAAACACCAAAGAATGCACGGATAGCCCCCAGTCTTGCGGCGATGAGGGCATAGCCAGCCCCGGCGGCTACAGGGCCAATAAACTCACAAGGCCCCATAGCATGGCCATGTACTACATAGACAAGATAGATTTTTACGCCAAAGTGCCTCAAAGCGGTCTGCCGCCGTATTATATAGGACACACCGATCCTCCGATGAATATGCCCGCCCCCGGTCTTTTCCAGCTGGCCGCCGTTACCGCTTCGGCGCTTAAAACGATAGGGGATGGTTATCAGGTTTACCAGGGCTGGACCGCGCCCTCAAATTATTTCAATGTGGATTTTAATCAGGATCCCAATGTCCTGGCCTCATGCAGGGGTAATGGAGTAAACCGTCCCTGTGTGCATGCCAGGATAGCCAGCCAGTGCCCCGCTCTTTCAAACGGAAACAACTGCGTTTGGCCCAATCCAACGCCGAAGTATCAAACACGGCTTTATCCTTGATAAAGCCGGAGGGAATAGCGTATAGGGGCTAGGGTAGAGAGAAGAATATGATGGGATTTAGCAGAGTGATCAAAAGTATTAAAAGGCGGTTTGTCGCCGCTTTGTCCGATTCTTTTCCTCGTTTTCGCTCTACCCTAGCCCCTAGCCCCTATACCCTCTGCCCTCGCCGCAGGCGAGGGCAGGCTATGACCGAAGTTGTGCTGCTTTTTCCGATTTTCATGATAATTGTTTTTATCACCGCCAAAATTTTCGCGCTTCTGGTGCTGGTGCAAAAAATGGAGATCGGCTCATATTACGCGGCCAGGCGCTGGCAGCTTGAATCGCACCTGAACGCGGATTATGCCGCCTGGGACAATGGCACGCTCAAGCCGGATATAGAAAAAAAAGTTAAAACCTACATGGGCTTTGATGATACGAAAAGAGGCGGTGCGTATCAGTTTTTGAACCTGCGGTCGCTTAATCTGGATGTTGTACGCACACAGGTATGGAATGTGGTAACGCTCACGGTGGAAACCAACCCCGCCAGAGTAAAGCTTTTATGCCTGTATCAGAAACAGGCCGTATGCGCCTATCCTTACGGCCAGGCTTGTAATGACGGCTATGATTACATCTGTACCGGCGGCAAAAAACTTGAAGTGATAAAATATGTGCCTAACCGCGACAGGCCCATACAATTCGTTCTGCCCGGATTGAAATAGGTTGATAGAGGAGAGGGGCTAGAGGATAGAGGATTAGGGAAGGAGTTCCTTATTTCTGCGCCTAAACCCTAAAACCCTAACCCCCAGCCCCTATTCTCTATCCCCTGCTCCTACCCCTTGAAAAGTACGGGTTTGTCTGCTATAACATACTATAAGATTTTCAAATGATGGGCCTTGGAGATAGTAGAAAATATTAGTCTCCAGACCCAGGTTTTTCTTTTTGAGAGTTTAGAATTCAATTGGAGGATTTATGGCTTCCGAAGATGAAGACAAAGACGAAAAACGCGGTTTTTTTTCTATTTTTGGCGGTTCGTCCGCCGGGAATAAAAGTTTTTGGTGGCTGCCTTTCGCTTTTATTTTTCTATTTCTCGCGGTTGGAGGTTTTTACGCCTGGAACACTATGAAAGGCGCGGCGCATAAACTTGTGGGCGGCGATACCTATAATTCGCTTTCCGCCAACAGCGTAAGCTACGGCGGCCTTTCTTCCTCGGAGAAGGAAGACAATTTCTTCGCCTCCGACGAAGAGATGTCCGCACAGTCCGGCAAAAAGGCTGAAAAGGCCGGCCTTGAGACTGTTTTGGCCCGGGCAGGAGCCGCCGGTGGCGGCGGGCGCCGGGGGGGGGCCGCGGGCGACGGGAATTCGGCAGTCCGGTCAGGCGGCGCGGCTGTGTACAACTGGGGGGGAGGTCAGTCCAACGCTTTGCAGTCAAAGCTGCAGGCCAGAGGATCGGCTCTGGCAGGGATGAAAGGCGGCCAAACCTCACAATCCACCGCCTTTAACGATGAAAGCGATGCGGAAAAGCCGTCCGTCGTTCCCATAGCCTCAACCGGGAAAACACTTAACGGCCAGTCCCCCAAAAAAGGCCCCGGCACCTCCGTCCTGGAATCGCTTAAAAGCGCTTTCAAAAGTTCCCTTTATGGAGCCCGGCTTGCTTCGCAGGATGCGGCCAGTGCCTGGATAGCCAAAAGTTTTACCGCCGCCCCGGAGGAGGAGATGGCTCTGCAATATGATGATAAAATGCGCTCAAAACTTGACAAGGTCAATCCGGAGTCAATTCCCAAGTTCCTGCGCGACCAGGACATAAACGCCACCGAGGCCAAAACCCTCGGCGTTTCCGATGTGCATAAGCCCGATCTGGACAAGGAGGCCACCAAAGACTCGCTCAAGGAAGACAAGGATTACCAGGCCAAAAAAGCGGCCAAGGATATGTCGAACGGCATGCTTAATCCGATGTTCGGCGGATTCGGCGGGACAAGCCAGATCGGGAGCGACACCGGCACTGGCACGGATAATCTCAATGTCATGTCCGACCCGAATGCTACACAGGATCTGTCGTGGACAGTGGATGAATACGGCAATACTATCGTGCCGCAATCCGACGGAACGAAACAGATTTATGATGGTCAGAGTGGCATGATACTCGGTTGTGAGGACCCCAAAGCCCAAATGTGTACACCGGCGGGGATGGGTTCCTGTCCAGGCGATTTGGCCATCAGCTAAGGAAAATTCAGAAACTGATCCGGACGCCGTCTCGGCGCCGTATATTGTTGTTTTATTCTAACTGCTAATTTCCTAAAATATAAGCCTGATCCCCGGAGGCAAGATGCGCAAGATTTTTTTTATTTTTCCGCTTTTATTCCTTTTAAGCTGCAGCAGCCATAAATTAAATCCTGACGAAATAGTGAACATATTCAAAAGGCACAGCTACGCCGAAACGGACTTTGCGGCGCTGCAGCGCTCTCTGGCCGGGGAGGGCATGTCGGCGCTGGCGGAAATAGATCCCCGTGCGGCTATAATAGATCCCAAAAAAAGGCCTGAGCGCGATTATCCGGCCCCTGTAAATACAGGCTGCGGGCTTTTGGTTTTCAGGACGGGTGGTAAAATTTTGGCGGCCAAGGTTTTTGAGGGCTCAAGCGCTTTTTTGGCGGGGATAAGGGAAGGTGACGCCTTGCTCGCGCTTGACGGGAAAGAAGTTCCCTCCCTTTCCGACGCGCAGGTAAACAGACTGCTTTTCGGCTCCTCCGGCGGCGGCTTCTCGGTCCGGTTTGAAAAAAAGGGCGGGGGTGCTTCCGAGGTTAAACTCACGCGTGATTTCGGGCTTTACCCCAATGTATGGGGCTTTGTGCCGCCCGGTTCCAATACCGGCTATGTCAGAATAATGACATTTTCAATGAAAGCCTCCGCTTTCCTGAAAAAACAGCTCGCCTCTTTAGAGCAATCGGGCGTAAAAGAGCTGACGCTTGACGTGCGGCATAATTCTGGCGGTTCGCTTGAGGAGCTTGCGGGCGCGCTGGGTCTTTTTTCCGACGGAAAAAAGCTCCTGTTCAAAGCCGTGTCCCGCCATCCCGGCTACACCAGGGATTTCGCCCCGCGCGCAGCCGGAGCCTACTCCGGCATGAAAATGCATGTTCTGGCCGATTCGCATACGCTTTCAAGGGCCGAGATCTTTGCCGCGTCCCTGAAAGAAATGACGGGCGCTTTAATAATCGGCTCCGCGACCGCGGGAGATGTTTCCATAACGAAAACTTTCCGCCTCTCGGACGGCCGCGGCCTTAAGCTTACCGTGGCAAGAATGTTCCCTCCTTCGGGCCTTGAGCTTGAAGGCAGCGGCCTTGTCCCCGACATCGCGGCCCCCGAATACGGCGAGTCCGAAGGTCTCGGTTTTGACCTGCCCGCCGCCTGCCTGAACTCAGACCCCGCCTTCATGAAAGCTGTTGAAAAATAGCGACACCCCCCGATTAATTGACTTGTCAAGGGGGGGTGGGTCTTGACAAATAAATTTTATCTGCTACACTATAACTGTAGTGCGGGTGTAATGTCCCGTTAGAGGCGCGTGTTCTGCGGTTGGCAAGGCAGTTCGGGAGCGTCGGTGCGGGTGTGCGGGTTGTTGGAGGCGTGACGGTGTCCGGTGCGCCTCTAACGGGACAAGTCGCGATAATAGCAAATCCGCCTTAAGGCGGAGGCGCAAAGCCAAGGGGCCTTTAAAGGCAGCCCGGTTACCGAAGACAAATAAAGGCAGGGAATAGCGAATAGCGAATAGGGGATAGGGAATGAAGGCTTTTGTTCCGTATATGCCCAGCGCTAGTCGTTAATTTTAGGCCGTTTCGGCTGTCTTCGGGATTAGTATATCCCAGTGAGAAGCAGCGAAACGGTTTTTTTATTGGCCGGCTATGCGGCTGTTTAAGCCGCGCCGTAAGCCATATGCCGGAGGCTGTAAGTTATAAGGGAACTCCTGAAAAAGCATATAGCGTACAGCTTAAAGCCTATGGCACGGTGTTGTTTTGGGGGTATTATGAAAGCGGGTTCTGAACAGTCGCGCGCGAAGAAAGAAAATAATCTTCCTGTAACCTTTATGAAATATTATAATACTTTAATATATACGCTTTGCCGCGCCAGCTTTTGTCGTGTTGAAAATGGAATCAGGCAAGCCCCGCCCTTTTGGTTTAGCAGGTTGGGTCTTAGATTGATGTCCTGTGCCCGGTTTGCTTGTTGCACAGCCAAAAGAGCGGGGCAAGGCTTGGCTGTTTTTGTGTCTTTTGCGCCGCTTATGAAAATAACCCAGCTGGTTTTTGCCTGGTTTTTGGTTTTCCCCGCATTGCTTTCCGCGCAGAACACGGCGCCCGATCCCGCCGCCGGCCCCGCCTTGTCCGCCGGCGCGGCCGCCGTTCCCGACCAGGCGCTGGACGACGCCGCGGCCAAGACCGAAATAAACGCCCTTTCCGGCAAAGACGCCTCAAGGCGCATAGAGGCCGCCCATAAACTGGGCGCCTCAAAGCGCGCCGACGCGCGCAAGGCGCTCGTAAAACAGCTCAAGCGCGAAAAAATCCCAGCGATCAAGCGCGCCGTCATAGAGGCGATGGCCGGAGACTCCGCGGCCGCCGGCGACGCCGCCGTGATAGCGGCCGCCAAAACCGGCGCCGACAGGGAAGTGCGGGCCTCCGCTGCCTGGACGCTCGGCTTTTCCAAAGACCCCTCCGCCTACAAAGCCCTTATTGCCATAATGCTGGACGCCAAAGAGGCTGAGCCGCTGCGCGTGAGGGCTGCCAGTTCCCTGTCCAATTTTCAGAACGCCGAGGTATTTAACGCCTATGTCACGGCGTTTTCCGACGCCTCCGCCGAGGTGCGAAAAACCGCGGCCATGATGGCGGCTTCCGTTTTTAGCGGCGAAAAGGAAAAACTCCGTCCGCATTTCGTGAAACTCTCCTCAGATACGGACTTAAAGACCGCGGCTTACGCGGCCGCTGCGCTGGCCGAGTGGGACAAAAAGGAGCAGGGGCTTAAATAAAGCGTTATGACGCTTAACACTACCAGGAAGGCAATTAATAAGTTCGCGGCTTGCGCCGCGGCTTTCTCGCTTTTCCTGGGCCTGCGCCTGCCGCTCAGCGCGGACAACTACACCCTTCGGGGCTACATGGACTTTAACGGCAGTGCGCAGTCCGGCTGCGGCGTTATTGCCAACTGCTCGCTCGGTAAGACAGGCGACTATCAGGCTTTTTTATTCCAGGCCCCCGCCGGAGGGAACCTTTCCAACCTGCACCTGAACATGAACTATGGCGCCAACTATAAAGTTGACGTAGCCCTTTACAATGCCGTCGACCTCAGCAACCCCCTGAACAATGTCTGCGTAACCACCGACACCAACAACACTGTCAACGCGGCGCATTGGTGGTCGTTCACCATGAGCAACAAGCCTGTTATAAAGGGGGCACAGTACTGGGCGGTTATCTGGTGGTCCGGCGGAACCTCCGACCCCTCTAACTTCCCATACACAATACCTCTGTCAACGACCGTGGGGGACTTTAACCGCGGCATTGTAGATTCCACCTTCAGGGTAAAAGTCCGGGATGGGGACGGCACCCCGTCCGGCTGGCAGGTCTCCGGTAATCACATGATTTACGCCCTGGAATACTCCACCGCCGGTATTTACGGCAATTCCTACGCAAACTGGCCCGGCGTTAGCGCCTCTTCCGGAATACACGCCAACAGTACCGCGGGTACCGGCGACGATGTTATACAGGCCGAATATTACCATAACCTTACGGGCGCCGATATAGCGGTTACAAGGCTTGAAGCCAATATGACGAAAGAGGGCAGCCCTGCCGGGAATGTCCTGTTTGAAATTTGGGAAGACACCGGTACTTCCTCTGCCAAGCTGATAAGTTCTGGGGTTTTAGTTGCCCCGGCGGATATCCCTACGGCCGATGCCTATGGCTGGTACGGCAGCAACATACCGGCGGTGAATTTAAAAAACGGCAAATACTACGCTTTTATTTTCAAACCTTCGGCTGACACGGGCACCGGTACGGCCAACTATTACTACATAAAGACTTTCGACACCGGGGCCCCGGACGGCAGCGATTCTATAGACCGCAGCACCGTCACCTATCTTAGCGGGGACGGCTACGGGCGCTATTCCCTAAACGGCGGCGTTACCTGGACCACCATGGCCAATGACGGCGATCTGACCATCCGTTTCTTTCAGGATACCACGCCCCCGGAGCACGACGTAACCCAGCCGGTAAGCGGGACCTGGCGCAAATCCCTGCCTTTTATCTCCGGCACGGCCACTGACCGCAATCAGCCGGGCAGCCAGTTCCAGCTGAGCGCTTCGAGCGGCGTCTGGGTGTTCGTGAATAACGACACGGACAACCGCTACTGGAAAGGCACCGGTACGAACCTTACAACCGACTGGGGCGACAGCACCGGCATATCCCAGTACAACTATAACCTCTGGGTGGCCACTCCCGCCTATCCGGTTACCGCCACCCCTGCCGCCTGGAACGTGAAAAACCCCAATTGGCAGACCAACAGGCTGTATCACATCTGGTCCCGTTCCATGGACGCTTCCTTTAATTACTCGGTAAACTGGACCACCGCCACTGTCTACTTTGATACCGATACCCCCAAATCCACAACCACCTTCCCCGTTAACGGCTCGTATATCAGCGCCATTCCATCGGTAGCCGGAACTGCCCTGGACAACACGCACGGCAGAATAGACGTGGTAAAATGGATAATCTGGCGCAAGAGCGACAGCCAATGGTGGAACGGCGCCTGGCAGTCCTCGGCCTTCCCACCGGCGCTGACCGGCTGGAACGGTTCCGACGTCAGCTATAATTCGGGACCCAACGACGCTTCCTGGCAGAATAGCACCAATATGCCCATTGCGGCCAATTTATCCGCCACGGACACCTATTACATAGCCGTGCGCAGCCAGGACTCGGTCGTGGACGCGACGGGCGCCCCGGACCCGAACTATGAAGTGGGCTGGAGCACCCAAACTTTCTACTGGGACAATGATCCCCCGACCTCGGTCATAACCTATCCAACTGATGGCGGCGTGGCGGGTATCAGCCCGGTATTCTGGGGCACATACTACGACCAGCGTTCCGGCATAAGTCCCACGCTCGGCGGCACGGTTAAGGTAAAGCTTTATGATAAGACCGGCAAAACTTATTATTATTCAAACACCTGGAATTCAGCGGTTCCCACCAATGACCAGTTGCCGGCCGCCAGTATCTGGGCCTCTTCCTGGACCTACACGAGTCCCGCGCTGACCAGCGCCCACAGCTACCTTATAGTTTCTATCAGCCGTGACAGCGCTTCGCCGGCCAATGAACAGACAGCTTTTGTCGTGGGGACCGCGTCCAACAGTTTTATCTGCGACAACCAGGCGCCTTCCAGCTATATAGACACTCCTTCCAGCGCCTTCATGGACCAGCTGCCGACCATATCCGGTACGGCCCAGGACACTCCGCAGCCCTCGCAGGTGAAGCAGGTTGAAATAGAGATCTATAACATTACCGACGGCAAGGCGTGGAGCGGCGCGGCATGGCTTAATTCAGCGGGTGATTTCAGCACGTATACTTATGTGAGCGGCGGCTATCCCGCCTGGAGTTATACGCCCGCGGGAATAGGCTGGCTGGAGAGCAAGAATTACAGGATACGAGCGCGCGCCCGCGACAATGCTAATAACCTTGAAGCGTATAATGAAAGGACCTTTAAATATGACGTCTCGGTGCCCACTTCCGCCGTGCTGAACGTCTGGCAGGACGGGGTGCAGACCAGCACTTCCGGGGTTTATTTTCACAATATAACGAAGATAGACGGAACGGCGGCCGATCTGCCCGCCGGGGCTTTTGGCGGTCTTGCCGGAGTTGACGTTTATATTGAAAAGACGGACGCGCCCTATGCCAACTATTTCTGGGACGCCGCTAACGGCATATGGCGCAATGACCTTGGCCCTGTCAAAAACAGCGCGACGCTTACCACCGGCTGGGAATTAAACACTTCGGCCATAGACTGGGCCACGGGCGGCGGGCTCTGGTCCGACGGCGGGACTTTTATTATCAAGTCGGAGGCGAGGGACGCGGCCATGCCCGGCAATGTGACGGGCTTACCGGGCAACAGGGAAAAAGCGGAGGTCTTTGTCAACCTGAGTACCGCCACCATAATATTCGACCCGAAGCGGCCGGCCAGCGGGATAACCAGTATGCCCGCCAATAACGGGTTCGCCAATACCCTGACCGTGCTCAGCGGCACTGCGAGCGATTGGGACACCGTAAGTTATATTACCAGGATATCGAGCGTAACGCTTCAAATTTACGATACACTCAATAATAAAACTTTAAATAAGAACACGCTGAACTGGGACACGGGCGAGCTTTTTGACGCCAACCACCTGGTCGCCCCCGCTTTCGTGGGCTACTCTTCCGGTACCTGGAGTTATAATATCGGAAACACCCACTGGACGAACGGCTGGTCTTACAGGGTTATCCCGAAAGCTTACGACGCGGGGAATTATTATGAGGTGGGTCTTGACACAAGGGTGTTCACTTACGATACCACTCCGCCCGACAGCACCATAGGCGCCCCGGCTGACGGCTATTACACCAATAACTGGAACAATCTGACCACTATTACCGGCACGGGCACCGATAGTTCGCCGGGTGTGTTGTCTACTGTCAAGCTTGTCCTGGCCAGGACCCTGGCGGCCGGGACTACCGACTATTGGGCCGGTAACACCTGGACCACGACCGGCGGCTATGACGTCCCGCCTGATACCGGCACGTGGAGGGACGCTACCGCCGCGGACGGCAGCTATAATTCCGGCAGCGAAGCGTTCGTCTGCGATAAAACCCAGACCGTAGATAAGTGTAAACTGCCTCCTTCCGCAAGCGACTGGACGCCTAATCTCGTATATCACATCTATACCCAGGCACAGGACCAGGCCGGTAACTACGATTACAGCAGAGACACCCATACTATCGTGTATGACCTGCTGCAGCCCACCGCTACCGTAACCTATCCGCAAGCCGGTCAATACATCAAATCCGGCGGAATGGTGGAGGGTACGTCCGCCGATATGCTGCCCGGCGGAGTCAGCAAGGTTTATGTGAGGGTGAAGAGGTCGGATGGCCAATACTGGAACAGAGCGACATCCGGCTGGGTAGGCACGATTGAAACATGGAACGATGTCTCTCTTTATGGCACTTTAAGCCCCAACGGCACCTGGTGGCAATTCGCCTCTTCGCCCTGGACAACCGGCTTTTCCTACGATTTTAACGTGAAGGTACAGGATAAAGCCGGCAACTGGCAGGTGGATTATTCCTCGGCAAACAGTGTCGCCGCCGATTTTGACATTCCCAGCTCAAGCGTGACATACCCGGTCCACAACAGCACCCTGAACGCTACCCCTGCCGTCATTTCCGGCTCGGCCTCCGACCTCGCGTCCGGAACGCTGGACCATGTGCAGGTTTCATATTTCAAGTGCATCACAAACTGTACTACGGGCAATAATTACTGGGACGCGACGGCGGGCAATTGGAATTCCGCCTCTGAACTTTTTTACACCGCCACCACTCTGGACAAAGTTAATAAAACATGGCAGGCGACCGGGGTTTCAACCCCGACCTGGACACCTTCCGGCACCCCCACCAAGTACAGGATCTTCTCTCAAGCCGTGGACCAGGCGGGACTGGCAACCCTCAAACCGGGCTCCTCGGCCGCCAACAGCGCGCTGGTGGATTTCACGCTGAACTACCCGTCGCCGGCGTCGGTTATCCTTACGCCGGACAGTTCCGTGCCGAACTGGACGCCGACCTCCGCCCCCGCTATCAGCGGCACGGCCGTGAACTCTTCCACGGTGGTGGTGCGCATAATAGACAACGGCCCCGACTTCACTTACGCCACGGGCGCCGACAATCTTGTCTATAACGGCGTCTCCTGGGTTTCAGCCTCCGCGAATCCGAACATCTTCCTTGGAGTGGATTCTTTTGACGGGACCAACTGGACTATCGCCCTGCCGTCCGCTAAATGGAACGGTAATCGCAGTTACCATGTGATCTCCAGAAGCAGCATAACCGTGATCGGCGCGGAAACTCCTGGCGCCGGCGTAGATTTTATAATAGACTCAAGCGCTCCGGCTGTGGCTATTGCCATGCCGGACAAAGCCTACCGGACCTCTTTAACCTCGCTTGTCGGCACTGTGTCGGATATCTCCCCCGGAACGCTCGCCGGCACTTACTTCAGGGTGAAGCGCTATGCCCTGAACCAATACTGGAACTGGCAGACCTCAACCTTTACAGCTTACGGCGGCGGCGAACCGTACCCCGCGTACCTGAACCTGACGGCAACGGTCGGAGGCGGCCTCGCCACCTATACCACCGCTTATTTCGCGAACAACGCGGCCTGGGAGCTTAACAATAAATATACCGTGCAACTCTTCTCGGTTGACAAGGCCGGCAACCTTGGTACGGCGGCCCCGGTGGATTTCACTTTTGACACTTCCTCGCCCACCGCGAGGATAGTCATCCCTTATGACGCCAATAAAAGCGGCATACGCTACCTGCCCGCGATTTCAGGCACCGCCGCCGACGCCTCCGACCAGCAGTTGAACCAGAAAGTGCAGATAGCCATAAGAAAGTACGCCACGACCCCGACCTGGTTCAATGGCGCTGATTTTAATACGCTGACCCAAACCGACCCGAACTGGATAGACATAACGACCGGGGGGGGCAGCTTTCTGTCGCCGAACGCCACTTCCTGGATCTACTCCCCGGCCGCGCTGGAAGGGGCGTTCGCTTCCGGTTACAACTACCAGATATTGGTGCGCGCGCAGGATGCGGCCGGAAATATCCAGGATGTATTCACCAATGACGTTTCCTCCATGGTGGTCCTAATAGACAAAAACGCGCCCACTTCAGCTATCGTCCTGCCGCTTAGCGACGCGGACGGGCAGAGCGGCCGCTACCAGGGCGCGTTTATAGGCCAAACAGGCAATTCCACCCAGTTGGGGGGCACAATTACCGAGAATCCCGTCGGCCTGCTTGTTTCCAGCGTTCCGGCGAGCAACAGCGTATCCATACGGCTTTCAGCTCTGGTCGCGGCAAATACTTATTATTGGACCGGCTCCGCCTTTGCCTTTATTTCCTCTGAAGCGGCCTCGGCCTGGCAATACGCCACGGTTGCGGGTTCTTTCCCGACCTGGACCTGGAACTACATGAACAACATCGCCTGGCTGGCTGCGGGCGACAAGGAATACACCCTTGAAGTAAAAGCCATGGACGACGCCCGGCTGTCCGACGACTCAGGCCTTGGGAACGTGGAAACATGGCCCTACACAGCCACGCGCAAGTTCATAGTGGACGACACGGTTCCCACGGTGGGTATAACCACTCCGACAGCCAACGCCCTTACCGCGCTTGATAAGATATACGGCACGGCGGCGGCTGATATATCCGGGCATCAATACACGAAAGTGCGCATTTCCACGGGCACGCTTTCTTTCACAAGATACTGGGCCGGTACCGGAACGGGCTGGGTAACGAACCAGAATACGTGGCTTAACACGGTCCGGCAGGGGAATACCTCCTGGTATTACACGGTCGACCAGCCTATGTTTGACGACGACACGATCTACACCGTGGAAGCCCGCGCCACGGACTGGGCCGGTTCGCGCTCGTAAGCACGGTGGCGGTGCAGATCTCGGACCTTGACCTGGCCGGCGGGCCCTGGTGTTTTAACGGCTCAACATTCACGACAACCTGTCCGAACTGGCTGGCGGCGCAGGGCACGGTTGCGAACTGGACCTACAACAGCGCCTCTTTCCCGTTCACGAACGACCGCCGCTATAAAATGGAAGCTAAAGCCATTGACTACGCGGGGAACTATCTCGTGAATTCGGTGACGATCAAGTATGACATTGAAAAGCCCACTTCCACCATAACCTATCCGCTTTCCGGCATAACTACCGGGTTCAGCCAGCTGACCGGCACGGCCTCCGATGAGCGCGTCGCCGTGCGGAATTATGAGGCGTCACTGGGCACTTACACGATAAAAGTGGCCATAAAGCGCGTTAACGCTCCCGCCGGGTGGTGGAACCAGACCAGCGGTAATTTCGGCGCGTCAAACCCCGTCTGGTACGAAGTTTACAACGCCACCAACACCGGCGGCGGCTACCCGACCAGATTCAGCTATTCGCTGACAGCGGAACTTAAAGCGGTAATGGCCGACCCCTTGAACGAAGGCGCGACGTACTGGTTTGTGCCGTGGGCTTACGACCTGGCGCAGAACCGGGAATTCGGGGC
>JAPLKI010000005.1 GCA_026388155.1 Elusimicrobiota bacterium | reverse complement strand
GTTCCCGCCGTGGCAAATATAGTCACGCCCGTTTTTATATTGCCCGCCGACAGTAACGTGTCGTTGACAGTGGCTGTCTTATTCCCGGAGTACAGACCGTCGGTGATTGTAACAACTGATGAGCCTGCCACGCCTGTCACGTTAGCTCCCGCAGGCACACTCCCTGTGAGTTTGACTCCGTTTGCATACGCTATTTTGCCGATTGCGATGTCCCCGGTCGCTGCCGTGCCGTCACTTGTGTAAGTGCCCAACACACCAAATATCGTTGTGCTGACGGCAATATTGCCCGGCACAAGGTCCGTGTCCACATCAGATAAGTTTTTGAGCACATAATAACCCGCAGGCATCGTATTGCCGGCGGGGTCAAGCGCCTGTTTTTTCGCGCCAAAAACATGCGTTGTTATATCAGCCGCATGAGCGATTCCGGCGAGGCAGGCGAATAAAATCAGCGGAAACAGCGCGATTTTGCTCATTTTTAACAGCATAATTAAAAATCCTCCTTATTAATTAGTGGTCCAGGAACCATTGCCGCCCAAAGCTGACCACATTGTGGCTGTAGTCAGGCGCAATGTTATGGTGGCGTAGGTTTCAGCCGGCACATTATTGTAAATTGTGCCGCCGGTGCTGGAGTCGGCTATGGCGGCAGGACTCACGGCTTTAATAATAACTTCTCCCGCGCCGAGTTTAACTACGGTTATAGTAGCGCCTACATCGGTGTCGCCCACTGTCGGCAGAGTGACGGTCGCGGCGGCGGTGACTGTTATGGTTTTGCCGAAATCCGCCGAAGTAAGAGTAATATCCGAGGCCGCGGTACTTACGGGAAACTTAGGAATATTGGTGGCTACCGTGGCGGTTCCAACGCGCACCCCTTCAGCCGTACCAGTAGCCGCAGCGCCAAGCGAATAAGCTATTGTCGCAGTGCCCACACGCACACCTTCAGCCATGCCGATAGCTGTTGAAGCAAGCGAATACGCTATCGTCGCAGTGCCCACACGTATACCCTCAGCCGTGCCAACAGCCGTAGTAGCAAGCGAATTGGCTATTGTAGCCGTGCCAACGCGCACGCCTTCAGCCGTGCCTACAGCCACAGTATCAAGTGAATATGCTATCGTAGCCGAGCCAACTCTCACATTTTCATACGCGCCGGCTTCAAATTTGCCGTACAGCGTGCCTGTGTCCACGGCCACCGAGTTTATCTGGCTTTTCAATGTGGTCGTATCGGTTGCAACTGAGGTAAACCTGCCGTACAGTGTGCCTGTGTCCACGGCCACCGAATTTATCTGGCTTTTCAATGTGGTCGTATCGGTTGCAACTGAGGTAAACCTGCCGTACAGTGTGCCTGTGTCCACGGCCACCGAGTTTATCTGGCCTTTTATCGTCGTCGTGGCGGTTGCGACTGAGGCAAACTGCGCGGAGTTCACATTTGTCAGTGCCGAGCCGTCCAAGCTTGCGAAATGCGAAGCGTCTATCGCGCCGATTTTGCCGTTAGCGTCTATGGCCGCCACGCCAAGTTTCGCCGCGGTGACATTGGCATCCGCTATTTTTGTGGTAGTAATAGAATTATCGGCTATACTGGTGGCATTTATGTTCGTTAAGTTCGCGCCGCTTATCGCCGGCAGAGCGTTGGTGAGCTTACCGGCGTCCAGCAAACCCGCCGCCGTGGTTATCTGATTATTGCCGGAACCGGCTATTATTACGCCTTTAACCGCCGCGTTATTATAAAAAGTGCCGCTTGAGGCCGTAAGGGAGCCGCTTATACCTGCGCTGCCGCTTAAATTCAGGGTGGCGCCTATAATCCCAGAGTCGGTTTTTATATTTCCCGCCACATCCAGCTTTTCAACCGGGGCTTTACCCACGCCCACATTGTTTGACGGATCAACCAGCGTAACCACGCCCCCGCCGGTTGCCCAGGGGCTTGCCCCGCCCGAAGCCAGAGAGTTCCAGGAAACGCCGTTTGAAACATATAACAGTGTGTCGGTGGTGTTGTAGTAAACCGAGCCCGAGCCCATGCCCCCGGCGGGCGGCGCGGCGGCGAAATTGCCTATCCTCAACTGCGACGCCGACACTACCACATTGGTTGAAAACACCAGCGCCGGCTGATTGCCGGTGGTGAAAGCGGACGGCGCGTTTACAACCAGCGCGCCCGTCATTATATCGCCCGCCTTCAGCACGGCATTGCCGAGGTTTCCGGCGGGGACCGACCCGGCAAGCTTCGCCGACGACATCCCGACTATGGCGCCGTCATAAACCGCGTTCACCGCTATCGAGGAAATCACAACATTCGCGCCCAGGCTGCCCGGTTCCAGGCTGGAAAGGCTTACCCTGGCGTCGGAAGACAGGGCCTGCGCCACCAGCGCGTAAGGCGCGGACAGCATTTCCTGGCGGGGCGAGAGCGTCTGGGGGCCTACGACAATCTCAACATATCTCGCTCCGGTAAACGCGGCGGTTGATAGGTTTACCGGCGTTCCGGTTTCAAGCGCCACGCTGAATACGCCGTCGGACACAGGCACATCCTGCGCTTGGCTGGTCCAGATAAGGCTGCCGCCGGACATTGCGTCGTATATATTGAAAACAAAGCTTCTCTGGCCGTCCACCGGAACGCCGCTTTCCTCAAGCCGCCCCTGAAAATTAATTTTCAGCGGCACGCCGGCGCTTAGAAAGCTGAAGGCTAAAGGCTGAAGGCTGAAGAAAAGAACGAGTTTTAATATGGTTTTGTTCATAACAAACCTCCTAAATAACAAATCAAGACTCTAACTCCTTCAAAAAGCTGCCTAGCCGCCCAGCTGCCTGGCCGTCCCGCGTCCTTAAAGCCTTTCGCACTTTGCATTTTGCACTTTGCATTTTCTGTTACCTTATTATCATCAACTTCCCTTTCCTGGTCTGACTGGCGCTATTAACTACGTAGAGGTAAACCCCGCTGACAACCGCTTCACCGCGCGCGTTGCGGACGTCCCAGTCAAGCGTTTCGCCCGTGTCCGATTTATCAAGCGCGCGCACCAATATGCCGCTTGTGGTGTATATCCGTATACGCGCGGACCTGGTCAGATCGGTGAACGTTATCTTTGTATGCCCAAGCGAGGGCTTGAACGGCACCGGATAGCAATGCGCGGCCGATAAATCGCTTTTCGCCGTTGCGAATGTGACCACCGCCGGAGTACCGCCCGTCGTCACGCTTAAATTGCCGCCGCTCAGGCGCGCGCCGGAGCCGGTTAAACCGCCCATGCTCGCGGCTTTAAGCGCCAGGACGCCGCCTGAGGCCGCGCCGCCGCCGGAAGCCGTTGAAAGCGCCGATATTTTCAGAACGCCTCCGGTCAGGGCGGCGGTAACCAGCAACCGGTAGCCGGTGAGCAGTAAAAAGAAAACAATGCACCCCGCCCCGCACTTTTTCCAAAAGGGCCAAAGTGCGGGGCCTGCCGCTAAATAACCCCACCACCGGCTTCGATTTGAAGCAGGTGGCGGGGTAAACCACTTTCTGCCAAAAAATGTTCTATTTATCATATTTGTCCGTTATTGAGACAAACCATTTACCGGCGGACTGATTACCGGATTACTGTTATTCGTCCCCTGAAACCCCGGGTCCAGTTCTTTTAAAGAACTTATCAGCGCATTCTTAACCTCGCTGGCTTCCTCTTTTTTCAACGCCGCCTTAAGGCTCTCAACCGCCCTGGCGTCGCCGAAATCCCCCAGAATAACGGCGGCCCGGCTTCGCACTTCCGGAGATTTGTCACCCAGGCATCCCTCCAGCGCTTGTAACACCCTTTCGTCCTTATACCGCGCAAGCCTGGAGATGGCCGCAAGCTGTATATCCGCATTTTCCGCTTTCAACAGCTCTATAAAGGGGTCTATAACCCTTAAATCGTCCAATCCGGACAAAACGGAAACGGCGTCCAGCACTAATACAGGGTCGTCATTTTTAAGAACGGAGAGCAAAAGATTAAAAGGAGCCTCGCCTTCCTGTTCGCCCAATTCGGCCAAAGCGTTTCTTTTTTGATACAGACTGCCTGTTTTCAGGATGTCGGCATAACGGGAGACAGCCCCGCCGCCTGCGGCGGGCGCGGGGGCGTGTGTTTCTCTGGGCGGGCGCATAGGCGCCTCCGCGCGCGCCGGGACTGTGGAACGCGCCGCGGCCGCGCCGGAGATTTGCCGCGGCCGGAATTTACAGGTAATGCCCAGTTTCTGGATATCGCCGAAAACGGAGGCGGCGGCGAATGAATAATCCACGCTGATGCTCCTGCCGGTATAGCGTGACAGGTCGAATCCAAGCCCGAAATTCAGGCCGTTTGAAATATCCCCGAAAGAGCTGTAGCCCAATCTTACTGCGAACGCCCTGTAAAGCAGGCCTTCTATGCCGGCGGCAACATAGCCGGCCCCATCCTTCGGAAAATTGTAATCCGCGGAAAACAATATCGCGGCAACGGGGCTGTCAGGCGCCAGCCGGTATGAAACGCCGGCCTTGAACTTTAAAGGAAGCCCGGCCCCTTCGTCAATAAATTTAATTTTGCTTGAGACCAGATTATCAACGCCGAAACCGAATCTCAGATTTTTAACAGACGTCGCGGCTAAAAGCCCCAAATCCAGCCCATAGCCGGACGCATGCTCCGTATCCAGTTTTTCGGATATATACTTCAGGGATGCGCCGTATGAAACCGAGCGGATAAATTTATAGTCAACCGGCAGCCTGCCGCCCCAGGAAAGATACGCCGCCGCGTCATAAGCCGATACCGAGCCGGCCGGGTTGTTAAGATTATCGTAAGCGCCAAAGGCGGGCACCGAAAGATAATTCACACCCAGGCCGAATGCCCCGGACTTATAGGGATACGCCGCGGCAAGCCACTGCTGGCTTAAGCCCTCAAGATATTTATTATTGGTGAAGGAAATTTCCGGGTTTTGCAGCAGGCTCAGGCCCGCCGGGTTGTAATAAACGGCATTGGCGTTGTCGGCAACGGCGGTAAACGCGCCGCCAAGAGAAGTTTCCCTTGCTCCAACGGGTATTTTAAGGAAATCGGCGGACCCCGTGCCGGGGCCGGAAGCGTAAATGGAGCTGCTTAGCAGCGTGACAGCAAGAAAGGCAAAAATGTGGGCCATCACCCCGGCCCTCCCCCATTGGCCGTCTGTGGGAGAATATGGCTGCGTAAGCCCCGCACTTTTTCCGAAAGGTAGGGGAAACCGCAATGCGGTGTCCCCTGTGGCAAATTCCCCGGAAGGGGTGCCGCCGCGACAGGCCAGAGGCACTGTGGGCAAATCCACCGGAAGGGATCCCGCCAAAGTGCGGGGCAAGCGAATTTTTTTCGGATTTTTTTCTAGTAAAGGGGGAATGTATCTGTCTGTCAAAAAAACGGACAGCTTGTCCCGCCCTTTTGGTCCGGGAGGCATGGTTAACCGGCTTGCCTTTAGCCAATAGCGATTTTCTATGGCGCCAAAAGAGCGGGGCTTATCCGCGCCATCCACAAACCCAGACAGAAAACCGGGAAATTTAATTTCCATGTTTTTGTTAACCGCAGCCAAAGCAAAAAGCCCTCACCCTGGAGCCCCCTTCCGCCTAAGACGGGGACAGACTATTATATAATTTGAATTGAACAACTGCCCCATAATTAGGATATTGTAGTTTATTTTACCGAATTTGTGTTTCGTATTTGTTAAAATTGTTTTTGATGGGCCTTTCGGCCTAAGACATTATGGGCCCTTTGCCGCCATAAGCATGCACTCATGACCCATGCCCTGAAAACCTTACAAAGCTATACTATGCTATATTATAAATCAGACGAACCGGATGAAAGGCTGATGGTAATTCGTCTTGTTCACACAAGGAGACAGATATGAAACTCAAATTCGCGGCAGCCGCGGCAATAATGATGGTTTCAGGAGTATCTCTTTCTTTCGGCCTGGCCACCCCGGAAAAATCCGTTCAACCCGCCGATAAGGCGGCTGTCGTTCCCGCGCAGGAAGCGCAAGTAAAGCAAGCGAAAGATATACTTTCCAGGCTGGCGCGCCAGGATGGATACATGGATGAAGTCCTTAAAATTCTAAACACCGCAAAAACCAAACTCACGGCGCGCGATATTTCCGCTTTAAGCCTGAGACTGACAATGATACAAGGGAACCTGGACAAGGTGGCGGTCTTGAATAAAACCCAGTTTGCCGAAACCCGGCCGGGATTAAATCTTTCCGCCTATACCAAAACCATTTTAAGCTATAGCGCCAGGATAAACAAGAAAGCGGCCAGAGTGGGACTGCTATCGGCCGCCCTTGGCGCGAAAAACGGAAAAACGGAAATGCGCGACGCTGTTTCTTCCAGGGGCGGGGAAATCCGCGGCAAAAATATCACGCAGCTGCTGGAAGAACAACAGGCTGTCAAACAACTTTCGGCCGATGTTAAAAGCTTTAAGTCCTCTGCGGCCAGGCTGACAGCCGCAAGCAAGCGGCTTTATATCATTTCAAAATAAGTTTTTTGCCCTGTTTTTTTGCCCTTGAAGTTTTTTGGGGGATATACTATACTATAAGCAATCCGAGCAATCGGAGGTGGATGGCCCGTATGGGCCAGCGTGGGAAGCCCGCGAAAGCGGGCTTTTCATTTTAGGAACTTCCGACTATAGGTGTTCTGTTTGCTCTGGACACTGGCGCAAAGCTTCTCCCCAAAATCCCCTTGACTTACACCCGAGATGCCGTCTTTGGTAAGGATATCCTGCTTCAACGGATAAGCGAGCAGATCAGCCATCTGTAACCCCGCGATATTTGCGATCTTCTTTTTTAACTTAAGTTCCCGGGAAGTCAGCACTCCTTGAAAATTTGAGGCACTGAGGAACTGCGTCCCGCCTGTATAAAGTTCCTGATAGACTTTTTTGAGCTCCATATCCTCCGTTCCGCCGCGGCTCTCGGCCATAACATCGCCCCGCCCGCCTTCAGCGGCCAGGAAACTACGATAACGTTCCAGGAGGACCGTCAGGCAGTAGTGATATGGATGGGAGGCAGCCTTGCCGTAACGGTCAGTATGTGCCTTTTTGTCGATGACGACACTATAAATGGTGTAGTCCTGAACAGAGAGGAATCGCATAAGGTCTGCCGTGAAAGCTTGGTCGCGATCCGCGTCGCGTAGCGCGCCGAAAATTCCTTCTCGGTTGATCATCTCCTTTCTGTGGAGGATAACGGGTTCATCAGGACTATGTGGGAAATGCGACTGCTTGAGCCTCTCAAACTCAGGTTGAAGATGTGTTCGATATAATTCGGATTCGATGATGATTCCAGTCAGGCCAAGGTACCGGGAGGCCGGGCTATCTAAGTGATGATAGGTATGATCGCCTGACTCATCAATATAAATTCGGAATCGTTTCATAGCAAGATGTTGAGATATTTTACCACTTATATAGATGTCGGGCGATTCATTATTCAAGGACCAGCCTCCCAGGGGCCATGATACCCTTATTGAATTTTCCTCCCATGTGTTTTTATAAATCTTTCATATATTCGACTAAATCCGTTCGCGGCGTATAATCAATGGTTTTTATTTCATCGTTTTGCCGGCTGTCAATATCGCGCACCCGCCCGGGTGCGACGCCGGTTTCATGGAAAAGCAGGAATTCCCGGTTTTTCAAACGGCCATAATCTTCGGGCTTAACCGGTTCAGCCAATCCTTTAGTATCTCGGCCTTGTTCGCGCCCGGAGTTTTCTGGACCCGGGTCCTGCGCCAGACGGTCATATCCTTGACGCCCGCTTTTCGCTGCGCTTCTATCTGTCCATGCCGGCGCGAGAATTCCTGTTCCAGCTCTTTTGAAACCTTGCTTAGCCGCCACTCGCCGGTTTTGATATAAGTTATCTGATAACCCAGGTCCGACAGCCGGGCGGCCAGCCTGCACCGGTATAATTCTCCAAAGGCTTTATTGAAATCTTTTTGCAGTATTTTCCTGGTCCATAAGCCCATAACCCGCCCCCGCCATTCGGTCATGTTCATGACAACCACATGGGTATGCAGGTGTGGATCGTACTCCCGGCTGAAGCCGTCCCGGATGGCCGTGTAACACATTTTACCGGTGGTCCATTGCTGTCTGGCATTCGGCCTGGCAAAGGCAAAATACTTCTCAACTTCTTTCATCACTTCAAGAACCGCTTCATCATGGGCTTTAATTATGTCCGGGTTTTTATCTATTAATAACCCGACTATACTGACCGATTTCGGCGCTGAAAAAGTTAGGTCTATGCCTTTGACTTTATGTTTCTGTGTGGCCTTTTCTCCGGACCGGGTCTTGCCTTCCAACAGCAGAACGAACTCAGCTTCCGTTATCTTTTGGCCTGGGGTATAGCCAAGAGCCTTCGCCAACTCCCCATGAACTTTGACGTATTCAAGCGGGTCTGTCCGCTGTGGAAATTCGCCGGTCAGGCCCAGGATTTCTTCTTCAACATTACTCGCCTGCTTAAAATAATAATTCCCCTCCCGGCAATGATATGCCGCAAGCTTATCGGTTCCTCCTTTTAGTATCATGGCGGTCAGCATAGTGCCGTTTTCCGGCTCACACAAAGGTGTCTTGGTGCGTATTTTTAAGTAACGAATATACTACCGGCCAAGCTATCTGTTACCAGCCCTGCTGCGCGCTAACCAGCGTTGGACTTTGGTTCGGGCGCGGGTGCAGGTGTGGCCGGAATTTCAGCAACCGGCATGCCGCCTAACTGCGCGATGGCCTTGCGAAAAACGTAATAAATCTTGCGGGTCCTGTCCGCTTCGTCCTTGTTCTTCCTGTAAGATTCTTCCGCCTTCAGCTCCAGGGCCTTATAATCAGCTTCAGCCTTCTCCATAAGCGGTCTGATTTGCTCGATAAGTTCAGCGGGGGTTTCATATCTGAAGGTCCTCCCGCAAATCGTATTTTGAAATTTCATATTGCCTCCATCCAGATTTGTTGCATAAATTTCGGCAGCCGGCCTGGGAAAGCGGGGCCGGCACATCGACATAACCAGCGGTCCTGAAAGGGAGTATCCCCGCGCCGCAGGCTGAAGATTTCCCCCCGGCCGGGTCGGGCGGCCTCGGACGGGAACGGAACGCGGCGGCGCAACCGCTTCGCAGGACCGTGTACGGCGGAGGCCGTATTCCTTATGAAGGCCGGGGGGAAAGGCAGGCGCTTACAGCTGTAAGTGCCTGCCTTTCGTCTCTGCTCGGGGAATTTGGATAATTTCATATCGCAGTCCACTTTTGCGTTCTGTCCGGCTAGTTTCATATACAATCCATAAGCATCCAAAGCCAGAATCCCTCGCAGTAAAGAGCCGCCAGGCTTATAACGCCACCCCATATCCAATCATCAAACAGACCTGCAATCATACTCGCCTCCCTGAACTCCAGCCCTCCATGTTGCCGGATTTAATAATGTACCTGTTTGTTCTCCGCTTGTAACAGAACACGAAGTCAGTAGAACATATGTTCCCCTGACTTCGTGTTCTGTTCAAAATAATCCCCGTCTGTTAGACTACGTGTGTCTGAATGTGACGGGGATTTTTTCATATCAAAAAGCTCAATAACCGTCATATCCAGACCGCCGGAGACGCACAGGATATAACGGTATGAACGATTTGACAGACTTTGTTGAAAAATATCTCGCCTTGGGTATGGCGATCATCCCCATACGCCAGAGTACAAAGATACCGCTCGTGAAATGGAAGAGCTTTATGGAAGAAGCGCCGAGCGAAGTCCAGGTTTATAAATGGTTTAAAAAATTCCCGGCCGCAAATATCGCGGCGCTCATGGGCCGGGTATCCGGCAATATTCTGTCCATAGATGTGGACTTTCGCAACGGCGGCGAAAATTCCATGAAAAATTTAGAACTGCCGGAAACCTTTACCTCAAGAACCGGCGGCGGCGGTTATCATTTTTTATATCGCTCTCATTTCACCTATCAGAAGAAAATCGGCATCTTCCCCGGCATAGACCTAATAGCGGAAGGTGGATACTGCGTAATGCCGCCAAGCCTTCACAATTCAGGCAACAGGTATGAAATCCACAAGGATCTGCCCATAAGGCCGGCTCCCGAGTGGATAACGAAGTTCTTGCTCTCAAAACCCGAGCACGAAGATTCCCCGTCCATCCACGCCCCCTTGATTCCAGTCGGACATCGGCACGAATCAATAAAGCGGAGCATTATGGGTTACGCCATAGAATGCTTTTACCTTACACAGCTTTGGAAAAGATCTTTCGCATTGGTAATAAAATGCTGCGAACCTTCCAATAAGGACCCGTTCACGATAGGAGAACTTTTTGACCTATGCTTATGGGCCTGGAATAAGGCGCACCCCTACGACAAATTTTATCCCGTAAAAGCCTGGAAACTGCTGGATGGAAGCGCCAGGCGGCGGCCCGATATTTATTTTGCGCCTGCGCACACACCACTACATACTTTTCTTCCCAACATCCCAAAGAAGAAACAACCCAACAACACAACAACCCAACTACCCAACACCCCAACATCCCAAACTGTATCTGATACAGATACTTATATAGCAAGCATTCCAGGAGGCAACTCAGTATGGAAAAAAAGTTAATGGATGTAAAACAGTTGTCGGAGTATCTCTCGATGCCGGCGCCAACGATATACACCTATGTCAGCACCGGAAAGATTCCGGCAGAGTGCATTAAACGCATCGGCAGGGCGCTCAAATTTGAGGTAGGAGCCGTGGATCGATGGATTACCGGGCCTTCTGCTGTTCAATCCAGCGCTCCAAAACATACTCAATCTGCGCATTAAGGGTCCGATGCTCTTTTTTGGCGATGTCAGCCAAAGTTTCATATACGGCGGCGGTAATTCGCAGAGGATAGGCACGGCGCTTTTGTTTTGTCGGCTTGGTCATATTGGTAGTATAACCAATTTTAAATATCACCGCAATATCATCTTGACATTTAACCATATTGGGGCTATACTATACATGTCAGACAAATATCACATATATATCTAAACGATATGTCAATATTTAAAAAACGGGGGAAATGGTGGATTTTATACAGACTCCCCACTGGAAAGTGGAGAAGAGAACCTGTTGGCAACAATTACGCTCTGGCGAAAGAGGTTGAAGCAAAACGAAAAACTGAAGTGGCAGCGGGAAAGCACTTCCCGGAAAGAATAACCAACAAAAAACCATTTCAATTTATATCGGACCTGTATTTTAAACTACATGGCTCCAACCTGCGCTCAGGTTCATGGAAAAACATGGCAAGGTATATAAACAAGCACCTTGGAACCAAACCAATAGGTAACATCTCACCGCAGGACATCCAATGCTTTTACAATCAGATAGAATCCGAGACCTCAACATCCACCGCTAATAGACACTTGACGCTTATTAAAGCCATTTTCAACAAGGCAAAAACATGGGATAATTTCCATGGAGAAAACCCCTGTGCGGCGGTTAAGAAGAAACTTGAGCCGAACCACCGTTTAAGGTATCTATCCAATGAAGAAATCAGGACCCTAATAGCTAACTGCCACCACCGCCTGTATCCTTTTGTTGCGTGCGCCCTGATGACTGGTATGCGGAAAAGCGAATTACTCAATCTGGACTGGCGGGATATTGATTTTACAAGCAACACCCTTCAAATACTCCAATCCAAATCCGGGAAAGTGCGCAAAATTCCTATCATGCCACAATTAAAACAGATTCTATCCAACCTGTCGCCAAAGCCTTCCGGCAATGTTTTCAACCTGCCTGACATAACGCTTAAAAGACACTTCGCAATAGCTCTAAAAACCTCTGGAATTGATTCTTTTCGCATCCATGATCTACGGCACACCTTTGCCTCTCATTTTGCCATGCGAACTGGAGATTTGCCCACCCTGCAGCAAATACTTGGCCATGCCAATATTCAAATGACCATGCGATACGCCCATTTAAGCGATAAGCATATGTCCGATAAGATGGCTATACTATCCAAAACCCTCACAATTAAAAATTGCACCAAAACCGCTAGAGTTGCACCACTGATTGCACCACCCCGAATTTCAGCACTATCAAATATTGTAGAATTACCAATGAATAACGCCGACGTAGCTCAGTGGTAGAGCAACCGCCTTGTAAGCGGTAGGTCGCCGGTTCAATCCCGGCCGTCGGCTGAGATTTTTATCCCCAGCCAGTTTTTTACGAACCGCCGCAGCATGAGGATTATAATATGAAAAACAGCTTTATTCTGGCATGTCTTGCGCTGGGCGCGGCGCTGCCCGCTTCCGCCGAAGTGAATTCAAAACTGAAAATAGATATTTACGGTTTTATAAAGACGGACTTTATCTACTCGGACCACGGCACCATTACCAATGAATACCGCACCTATGTCTCCGGCGGGCGCAATGACAGGGCGTTCAGGGCCTCGGCCAGGGCCAGCCGCTTCGGCCTGAACATAAGCAGCGGCGCCAATGTAAGCGGCAAGATAGAGGCCGACTTCCTCGGGTTGACCGACAGCGTAGCCGGGACCGCGGGCGCCGTTTCCGACGTGCGACTGCGCCACGCATACGCAGCCGTAAAGAGCGGCAGGACGGAAATACTGGCCGGCCAGACTTTTTACCCCATCACGGCCGATATCCCCGAAACGCTGAATGATTATTATCTCGGACATTCCGGCGCTTTATGGTCGCGCGCCCCGCAGCTGCGGGCGACTTACAGCACGGACCGCAAGCTTAAGCTTATAGCCGCCGTTGTACGCCCCACCTCAAAGCTGACCGATGCCGAAGGCACACATTCCGCCCTTCCCGGGGTACAGGGCAAGATAGAAAAGGAACTGGGCAAAGCCAAAATAAGCCTGGCCGGAGCCGCGGGAGTATGGAAAAGCACCTCATCGCGGACCGCCGATATTTCCGCGCTGGTGGCGGCATTCAACATTCCTTCGGCATTTTTTACGCTTTACGGCGAAGCCTGGACCGGGCGGAACCTGTCGGATTTTCTGGGCGGGCTCGGGAACACCGGCTACGGCCCCCAGGCGGTACCATCCAAAGGCGGATACCTGGCCCTCAAGTATAAGCCCAAAGACTCGCTCTGGTTCAACATGATATACGGCGTAGACGATCCGGACAATTCAAAAGTACTCGTAAACGGGAAGACGAAGAACTCCACGGCGCTGTTCAATATTATTTCGCGCTTCTACGAAAGCGTTGAGGCCGGTTTTGAGGTTTCGGAGCTGGTCACGCAGTATAAAGGCTCCGCTGGACTGTACGCCCGCTCCGCGATGAATTACCAGCTTACCGTAAAACTGGTGTTTTAGCCACGGGGGCGGCAAAGCCCGGGCTTTTGCTATAATCTGTTTATACGGCCCCTTCGTCTAGCGGCCTAGGACGCTGCCCTCTCAAGGCAGAGATCACGGGTTCGAATCCCGTAGGGGCCGAACTAATTTTCGCTATCGCTAAAATTAATTCGAAGGACCAAGTAGTAAGAATCAAGTAGCAAGTAAAAAAGCGAAAACTAGTCCCCTTGCTACTTACTTCTTGTTTCTTGATCCTTACAACAAGTTTCTGAAATAATATTATGGAAATAGGAATTGTCGGCCTGCCCAATGTGGGAAAATCAACGCTTTTTAACGCACTTACCAAGGCGGGGGCGGCCTCGTCGAACTACCCTTTTACCACCATCGACCCCAATGTGGGCGTGGTGCCGATACCCGACAAGCGCCTGGACGCGCTTTTTGAGATTTTCAAGCCGCCGAAAAAGGTGGCTTCATATATAAAGTTCGTGGACATCGCGGGACTTATGAAAGGCGCTTCGCAGGGAGAAGGACTGGGCAACAAGTTCCTGGCCAATATACGGGAAGTGGACGCCATAGTGCAGGTGGTGCGCGTGTTCGACAACCCCGATGTGGTGCACGTGCTGGGCGAAGTGGACCCCATCCGCGACATTGAAGTGATAGAAACCGAATTGATGCTGGCCGACCTGGAAGCCGTGGACAAAATGATAGACAAGAATTCAGGCAACCTGCGCTCGGGCAGCAAGGAAGCGAAAGAAAAGCAGGAAAAACTTGAAAAGATAAGAAAGCTGCTGGCCGACGGCAAACCCGCAAAAGAAGCCGGCTACGCCATTGAAGAAGTGCGCGACTTCAACCTGCTTACGGTCAAGCCCGTTTTTTTCGTAGCCAACACCTCCGAAACCCCGAACGCCGCCGTGCAGGCCAAACTCCGCGATTTTATAAAGTCGCGCGGCGCCATTCTGGTGGAGATCTCGGCAAAGATAGAATCGGAACTCATAGAACTGCCGGATGAGGAAAAAGCCGCGTTCATGAAAGACCTGGGCGAGGAATACACCGGCCTTGAAAAGATGATTTTAGCCGGCCAGAAACTTTTAAACCTTATCTCCTTCTTCACAGCCGGCTCGGACGACGAAGTGCGCGCCTGGAGCCTGCGCAAAGGCCTGAAAGCGCCGCAGGCGGCCGGCCGCATCCATACCGATTTTGAAAAAGGCTTTATCCGCGCCGAAGTTTATTCCTTTGAAGACATCGTCAAGTACAGGGATGAAAAGACCCTGAAAGAAAAAGGCCTTATCCGCTCGGAAGGCAAAGAATACGTAATGAAAGACGGCGATGTCTGCTTCTTCAAATTCAACGTTTAGTTTCCCTTCAACTGCATTTTTCGGGTTACCGTTCCATACGGTAGAGAACGCCGGGTTCTGTCTGAGAGAGACGCGCGACTTCCGTCAGATGATAGGACCGGAGAAACGCCTCGATCCGTTCAGCGGAGACGCCCCACCCGCCGAACTCTCCCTTGGCGAGAAGGACATCATCCATCATATAAACAGAAATACCCTTTTCCAAACAATTGTTCAGGCGAGTTTGAAGGGCGAGAAGCGGGTCCTGGCCGGTCCCGTAGTACTGGATGATCGCCAAATCCAACGCAAACGTTTGTCGTTGGGCAAAATATGGGATGGCCACTTTGAGAAATCCGCTGTAATGGCCGGATATCATGATGACACTGGCGGGAGGGGTCGTTTTTTTGATCGATTCACAGATATTTACCAGCGGTTTGACGTCGTTTCCTTCAAGGTTCGGCTGGATTACCCGGTAAAAATTGAGAAAGCCGAGACTCAAAAGAAAAATTCCGGATGCCAATCTCACACTGAGACCGGGGGGGCTTTGGAGATGCGGCGAAAAGACCAGCGCCAGGGAAAGAACGAAGAAAACGAACGGGCTTGCCCAGTAGATCAGATTGCCCGGCTGCCATATATAAAAAAAGACGATTGTCGCGATAAAAAATGCGAGCGGGGGGAGGACAATCGTCCAGTTGATTTTTTGCAGGGCGCGATTTGTGACACACCACGCACATGCGGCTCCCAGCACAATCATAATAACAATCCTGCGAAACGAGCCGTTTACCGGCAGAGCAACGATGCTTTGAAATAAAGTGGTAAATCCGATGGGAATTGTTTTCAGGAAATGAAAATCGAATTTGCCGCTTGCGGATGACCCGGGCAGCTGTCCGTTCACTTGCCCTGATCCCCAGACTAGCCACTCTTTTAATCCATGAAGCGTCGCGAGATCGTAAAAGAGAATATAAGGAAGAAGCATAACGCCGGACAGGCTCAGCGCCAAAACCGCGTTAAGCCGATTTTGCGGGCCTCGTCGTCCCGCGATTACGATAGCGATGGTCGGAAGCAGGATGATGTTTGCGATGTGGATATTTACGGCCATCCCTCCCAGGAACGCCATTCCCAGCAGGAGGGACCGGCCAGGTTTAGAAAGGAAACCAATCAAAAGATAACACGCCGCAACGGACAACAAAGTTCCCGTAAGATAAGGTTCGCCACCCGTAGATCGAAGCCAGATTACATGGCTAAAACCGGCCAGGCAGCTGATGCTCAGAGCCCAATTGCGGTGAATAAATTTAGCCAGGAAACCATAGACGGCTACGATCAAAAGCGCTCCGGCGCCGGTGTTCCACCATTGGATGGCTGCATACGGATCCCCGGTAAATCCTGCGCTTTTAAGTCCGATAAAAAACCACCGGAGAAAAGGAAGCCAGAGAAAATGATTACAGCTCAGAATGGCGGAAAGCATCCCCCCGAACAGCGGTCGCCGTATTGCCAAAGCGTAGAGAAGAGAATCGAAGGGGTAAATTCGATCATGCGTGAAACCGTACAGCAGGAAGAACCCGATGAATAGAATTCCGCCGATCGCCGCCGTTTTTGACGGGGAAGCAAGATTTTTAAGAGTGGTGAAAAATTGGCGCACGATAAATGTCCTAGACTCAGGTATTATCCGATTTTATCGGGTCTGTAGTAAACATACTGACCTTCCCCCGCAATTCCTGCCAGCTTAACTGGATAAATTCCGCGCGATTTTTAACAAGCTTGGCTGGTTTTTAGGGGGAAGGTCATACACAAACAGGGCCTAAAAATTATAAAATCAGGTTATCCCGTCTGTCCGCGCTTTTTAAATTTCGACATTGGGCATTTGACTTATCATGAGCAGTTTAGACATCCAGCTTAATCCGGAAATTTTACCCAAACTGGCTTTAAACCCGAAGCAGCTTGAGGCCGTCACTTATTTCGCGGGGCCGGAACTGATACTCGCGGGGGCGGGCACCGGCAAAACCAAAACGCTGACCTCAAAAATAGCTTTGCTAATAGCCTCCGGCGTTTCACCCACGCAGATACTGGCTATTACCTTCACCAATAAAGCCGCCCAGGAAATGCAGCACCGCGTGGCCAGGCTGGTGCCGTACTCTGGCGGCATGTGGATACACACGTTCCACTCTTTCGGCGCGCGTCTGCTGCGTCAGCACGGCCGCCTGATAGGCATCAAGCCCGACTTCCTCATTTACGACTCCGACGACCAGAAAAAACTTGTGCAGCTGGCCATGGAAGAGCTGGGCTTTGAAAGCGAGAAAACAAAAGCCCCCGTTTACGTAAACCTCATCTCGCGCGCCAAAGACGATCTGCTTGACGCCGGCTCTTACCAGATAAACGCCGAGGCCTCCGGCGAACCGAACCGCCTGAAAGCGGCGCAGATATACCTGCGCTACCAGGCGAAGCTCATTGAGGCCTGCGCCCTTGATTTCGGCGACCTGATAGTGCGCACGGCCGAACTGCTTAAAGAAAAAGACGAAATATGCGAATACTTCCAGGAATATTTTAAATACATACTGGTGGACGAATACCAGGACACGAATCACGCGCAATATGTGCTTATCAAAACTCTTTCCGCGAAACACCGCAATCTCTGCGTGGTGGGAGACCCCGATCAGATGGTGTACGGGTGGCGGGGCGCCGACATCCGCAATATCATGGAGTTCGAGAAGGATTTCAAAGACTCAAAGACCATAGTGCTGGAACAGAACTACCGTTCCACCGCGAAAATACTTTACGCCTCGAACGAGCTGATAAAGCACAACCGCAACCGCAAAGAAAAAAAACTCTGGACCGAAAAGCCCCACGGCGACCCCGCCGAGGCGCTTGAATACCAGAACGAACTGGACGAAGCGCGGGGCGTGCTTGAAAAAGTAAAACAGCTGACCGCCAAAGACGATTTTACCTATAACGATATCGCCGTTTTCTACCGCACTAACGCCCAAAGCCGCTCTTTCGAGGACGCTTTCAGGCGCGCGCGCATACCGTACCGCCTGATAGGCTCGGTGCGGTTCTACGAGCGCAAAGAAATAAAAGACGCCATGTCCTACCTGAAAATGCTGGTGAACCCGGCGGATACCATAAGCATTCTGCGCGTGATAAACACGCCGGCGCGCGGCATAGGCAAAACCGCCCTTGAGCGGATAACGGCTTACGCCCGCCAGAAAGAAATGCCTATCTACGACGCTCTGCTTACGGCCGACCAGGTGCCGGACATTACGAACACGGCGCGGCGCGGAATTAAAGACTTCCTTGACCTTATAGAGGGGATAAAGGGCGACTTGTTTACCATTACGCCAAGCCTTATGCTTGAAAAAATACTGGTTAAGTCCGGCTACTGGCAAATGACCGAAGAGGAAGCCGAAAAAGACAAGGAGGGCTCGCTTGCCCGCCTTGGAAACCTGCAGGAACTTGTAAACGCGACAAAAGAATTTGAAGAACGCTGCGCCAAAGAGGGAGTTCCCCCCACGCTTCACAAATACCTGGAAGAGGCCATGCTGGCCTCGCAGGTGGACGACATGAACACCGAAACCTACGCGGTCACGCTTATGACCGTGCACCTGGCGAAGGGCCTTGAGTTCCCGGCGGTGTTCGTGACCGGGCTTGAAGAAAATCTTTTCCCCATAAACGCGGCCAACACCTCGCAGGAGGAGCTGGAAGAAGAGCGGCGGCTTGCTTATGTGGGCATGACGCGCGCGAAAGAAAAGCTTTACCTTACCTGGGCCAATACCCGCAGGATTTTCGGGACTACGTATCCCAATATCGCTTCGCGGTTTATTTTTGAAAGCAAGGTGGCGGCGGAAACGGCTCGCAGGCCCGGCGAGGACGATGTGCAGGTGATCGGCGCCTACCAGCCGCCGCGGGCCGCGGGCCGCATAGGCAAGGGCAGGCGGGTGGCGCATCCCATTTACGGGCCCGGCCGCGTGGTGGACCAGATAGGCACGGGGGAATACGCGAAAGTAACCGTGGTTTTTGACAGCGGCGCGCGCCAGACCTTCATGCTGAAATACGCGCCCCTGCAAGCGTTGTAAGAATGTCCAACCGCCAGATCATGGTGTATTTTTTTCCGCGCACGCAAGCGGCGGCTATAGCTTAAAACTTTATCACTGCCATCTATTCCTCATCGCTGTAATCTCTTCTAGAACTGAACCAGCAGGGAGTAGCGGAAGGTATTTCCCAGGTCCCCGAAAGGAACCCAGGCAAAATCGACTGTGAGGCCGGAAAGAGAAAGCCCGGCGCCCAATGTGACGCCGCTTGTCCCCTCCGCGCTTTTGTAGTGGTTGCTGTATCCCGCCCGTACCAGCCCCTGCAGCTTTCCGGAAAGCTTGTGGCGGTATTCCCCCCCCGCGGCGATTATCATGTCAGTGTCGCGATAGCGGATAAGATCCAGGTCCAGAAGCAGCTCCGGGAGCGGATGCGCGGAGACCCCGAAAACAATGGCCGAAGGAATAGGATCCTCTTCCGTTCCAAATTTCAGTTTGGCGCCCATATTGCGCGCAACGAACGCGATATCAACCGGGGAACCGGCGCCGGCGCCAAGCCGGTACCTCAGGCCGATGTCCGCCGCAAGGACGTTGCCGGAAACATTATCAATACTTACCCTCACCAATTTCCCCGTCACCCCCAGGCACAGCCTGTCCGTGGCGCGGCGGGCGTATGAGAGGCTGTAGGCGAAGTTCGCGGCGTCAAAGTAGTCCACGGGCAGGTCGGTATCCTGCGTGCGCCTCTCCAGGTCGTTTACGCCCAGGTTGGAGATTGAGAGGGCCAAAACGCCGCGCGAACCTTTTCTAATGGGAAGCGCCAGCGCTCCGTACTGATATCCGGCGCCCTGCAGGTACTGGGCGTGCATAGCGCCCATCATGGGCCTTTCGATAAGCGCAAGACCCGCCGGATTATAGTATCCCGCGTAAACGTCGTCCGCGGCGGCCGACTGGGCCTCGGCCATGGCCGCGGCTCTGGCGCCGGCGCCTATTTTCAGGAATTGGGCCGCGCTCGTTCCCGCATTTGAATTTTCGCAGCTGCCGGGGGCAACGAAGAGCATGACCGACAGGAGCCCCGTCGTCAGATACGCAAAAAATTTCAAGCAATTACTCTTCATCACTGTCATAAGAGTGCCATAGGCCATAGGCCGTAAGCCATAGGCTGTAGAGAGAACTCGTTTTTTTAGTTTCTGCATATAGCTTATGGCCTATGGCTTATGGCGATCATTTATACTTCGGATCCTTCACCACGGCCATTTTCCATATTTTCTTTTGCCCGCCTATCCTGATCTCGCCTAAATAAACGTCGCTGGCCACGTCCCGGCCGGCGCCGTTCCTGCCGTCCCATTCAAAGTAGAAATATGTTCCGGCCCCCGCGGCTCCGGCGGCGCCGTCAAGATACCCGCAGTCGTATTCCCTGACCAGCTCTCCCGCCAGGTTGTATATGCGTATCTTCCCCTGCCCCGAAACGCCTTTCGGCACCCCGACCCGGATTATAGTCCCCCGCGTGGTAACCTGAACCGTTCCGGACGCGTAATTCCCGCCGCCGGCGTTCAGGTTTAAAGCCCTGGTTTTCGTCTCCAGGTTGAAGGGGTTCGGGAAGTTGAAGGCCTCTATCCCCGCTCCCGCGAACGGACTGGTGGAGATATACAGTGGTGTGGAAGCCAGCACGACGAAAACAGAGAAATGGTCCACCAGCGCAGAAACCGTATTGTTCGCGGTGTCGATCTGCCTGCTGTCCTCCTCCAGCTCGAATTTCTGGGTGGCGGAGTTGAAATACCAGATATTCAGGTTCGTAGGGGACGCCGAGGTAGACAGCGACGCGTCGTAGGAGAGGGTGAGTCTCGCTTTATTCTTGAGCTCATGCCTGATTCCGGCGGGCAGGAAGATGTCGTAGAAAGCGCTGAAAGGCGTAACCACCGACCTGCCGGTGGACTGAGGCTCGAACCCTTTTACCCGTCCGGCATTTAAAGCCTGGATAGCCGCGGCCATGCGGGGCGGGAAAGCGCCCGGGTCCTTAAGGCGCTCCTCCGTGGAAAGAGGCGTCACTCCCCGGCTTAAGGCCTGAGCTTTGGCTTGTTCCTTAGTCCTGCCTTTATTTACCCCCACTATTGCGGAGGTTCCGGGTTGGGCGTCCGTTGCCCCGTCCTCCACGAAAGCGCCCGGCGGCACCGCAATGCTGGTGTTTTCTATGTTCCCCGCATCCCCCACAGATCCCATAACCAGGTTGCCGCTCTGTATGCTGCTGTTCTTCTTGGACTTGGAGGAGTCCTCCCCGGATTCCATATCCAGATTTCCGCCCTGCATATTATTCATGTTCTTCGACTTGGAGGCGTCCACCGCGGTATAGAAGTCGAAAACCTGGTCCATTTGATAGTTGTTCCCCGAGGAAGGATCTAAAGCGGCGGTGAAAGCCCGCAGTCTCACGCTGAATTTTTCCTCGTTCTTGGCCGGCCGATAGACAGCGGTCAGGTTCTTGCGTCCCTGCAGAAGCTTCTTGTCGTTCCCCAGGAATTGGCCGGTCCCGTCGGGAGATAAGAGATTGGCGCCCGCGGAGGTGTAAGTCGTCTTCTGGAGAATATAATCAAGGTCGTTATCCGGTCCGGTCTCGTTTCTTAAGGCCTTATTGCAGCGGAATTTGAGCTGGATCTGGTTGTTGCCCAGGTATTTGAAAGTGGGGAGGCACTCCGGGACCGGCACCCGGTAGGTCAGATTGACCGTCTTCGTGGCGGTGGACTCCTGCGCCTCGAAAGAGACGGCCCCCTCATAGGGGAAAACGATATCATTTTCAGAAGCGCCGAGCAGCGCCAGCTGGTAGTCAAGCCCGGTCTTGAAGCCCGAGATCTCGTAGGAACACACAGTGTGGGCTACAGGGTCTTTCTCCACGGTCCCCAGAATGTGTTGCGTGAAATTGTCGTCCGCAGCCGCTATTGCGCTGACCTCCTGATCGTTCGGGCATGAGTAGCCCGTGGGCGAGGCGGTGTCGGCTTTTCTTATGGAACCGATCACCGATGCGCTCCGTACCAGGGAGAGCTCCCCGGCCGATACCGTGCCTGTAGTCACCGAGACAGTGGACGAGTGAACCATGTAGCCGAGGCTTACCGCGTTCAGGCTGTATGTCCCCGTGGAAAGGCCGGGGACCGCGAAAGTCCCGTCGGTCTCCGTCTTGGCGAGAATATCCCCTAGAGGATTTATCTGGGAAATGGTCCCGTCGCGCTGCAGGTAAACCGCCGCCGCGGGAAAGCCTTTCTGGTCGCCGAAGGGATAGGAGAGCGCGCCGCCGTCGGCGGTAAGCACCTGCCCCGTTACCTTGCCCAGAAGAGGCTCGAGAATAAAGTCTACCACGGCTGATTTTTGTAAGTCGACGCGCAGAGTTTTCGGAGCGTAGAGGGTCGTTCCCTCCGCTTCCTCAAGGTTGTCTTCCCTGGCTGAGGCGGTCAGGTCGAAATATTGCGAAATGAAGCTGGACACCCATAAGGTATAGCTGCCGTCGGAGGCGGTCTGTGTGTTTACCGAGGCCGGATTCTCCACAAGCGCCGGCACCGCGCTCACGGTTATGTTCGGGAGGAGTTTCCCTGAGGCGCCGGAAACGGTCCCCGTGATAGACTGGCCCTGGTTCAGGTCCACGATGCCTATATCTTTCACCTGGCCGGCGGAAAGGGTCAGCTGCGCTATTAACGCCGGGGCATAGTTCTGGCTGCCGGCGTTGAGGAAGGCCATGTCCCAGCTATCCTGCTCAAAGTGGATATCGTAAGTTACCCCGGGGGTTATAGGCTCGATGCGGAACGTCCCGTCGGCTTCTATCGGCCTTTGGGAGACGCTGGATTTGGCAATAACATACCCGCCTTCCGCCCAGGGGTTGGCAATGGCGAAGATCCTGAAATTGGGCGCAAGCAGGGTAGCGTTCGTCTCTGTGATAAGGGAATCCGAGTTCGCGTCGCGGAGCTTCCCGGTTATGGCGCCGGCGCGTTTCAGCAATATCTCCATGCCGGAAACGTCGCCCTGCAGCCCGTCGGGGGAGGTGGTGCGGTCCGGGAACGAGAGCGGCCGGGCGACATATTTGACGGGCGCGCCCAGGTCCTTCGCTTCCAGTGTGTAGAAGCCGCCTAACGGTACGCGCTCAAAAAGGTAATCCGCGGAACTTGCGGCGACTCCCGCGCCGGGATTCCCCAGCAAGAGGTCGATCTCGTCCACGGTCTCGCCGCGCTTGTTCTTTAAGGAAAGACTCAAGGCCCTTGCGTCCGAAAGCCCCTGGTCAAGCATTATGCTGCCGGAAACGGAGAAGCCGTCCGAGAGCGTGAAATCCACTCCCGTCATGCTGGCGTTGGCTATGGTAACGAACTGCTCTTTGGAAGGAACAAGTACCTGCCCGGTGGTTTCGGCTCTAAGCGGCAGGGTCCGCACAAGATAGACGCCGTTCTGGACGCCGGTTATGGCAAAATTGCCGGCCGGGTCAAGGAAGCCCACCCTCGTCCTGGCGGCGTCAAAAGTGAAAGTGGAGACCTGGGTCTGAAGCTCGCCGAACTCCTTCCTTATCGCCTCCACGCGGGCCGTGGTGGAGGAAATGTTCGCGGGGTAGCCTGCGGGGGCGTAGAACGGCGCGTTCTGGCTTACCAGCGCGTTCGTGTTAAAGAGCGGGTCCGAGACCTGGTTTATTATTTTCCCCGAAATAGAATAGGTTTCGCCGCGCATATCAAGCGTCGCCGGCACGGTGGAACCGTTCACGGCCGCCACAGTGACCACACTGGATCTCCCCGTAGGGGTATAGGACATCTCCAGTTCCAGCGTTTCCGTTCTGAACCCCGAAAGCCTGAATGTGGCGCTGGAGATGCCGGCGGCGCAGCCGGGCGCCGTTCCGGCGGAGGGCGCAGTCCCGCCGCACAAAAATACCGGAAGGCTTGTGGATATCCGGGCCTCAAATGTCCTGCCCACCCTTTGAGGGTCGTCCGACTTGAGTATTTTCCATTTAAGGTTCGCCAGCGTGAAGTCCGGCGCCGGCGCGCCTATTTCATTCGCGGGGTTCGGCAGGCGCAAAAGCCCGGCCACCGCCCCGCTCGCCTTTTCAAAAGTGAAATTGAGCTTGGCGGTGCGGGTCTGTGTGGAAATAAACACAGTCTTGGGGAATCCGCCCGGGCTCTGGAAAGCAGCATCAGCGCCAAACGAGATATCCGCGAAGATCTGATAGCTCGTTCCGGGCGTGAGGCCCGGTATCCTGTATTGCGCCGAGGAGGCGGCGGGAGCGGAGGCGAGATAGACCGTTGCCCGGTTCTGGGCGGCCGTCTGCTGGGACCACGCGGTAATGCCTATAGAGATCGGGTATGTGGAACCGGCAAGCTGGGCAAATCCGGAGGTGTCGCCTGTTACGGTAACCGTTCCCAAAATCACACCCCCCTCCTTAAACGGAGGAGGGTCAATGCCCGTTATATCCAACACACTCACAATTACCGGCCCGCTTGAGACGGACTCGAAACCCGGCGCGAAACCGCGCAGCGTATAGCTGCCGGGCTCCACGCCGGTTATAAGATACGTCGCGCTGATGGTTCCGGACGACAGGCTTGCGAGGGCCGATCCTTTCGCGGAGCCTCCCGACAGAGCCAGCACGGATACCGTCAGGCCGGAGGGATTCGGGTTGGGGTTCGTGGCGGTTGACAATGAGATGGTCCCGGAGAGATTGACCCGCCTGTTCAACTGCGGCAGGGTCAGCTCGAGCCCCTTGGAACCGACATATGCCGCGCTTGACACGGGGAAATACCCCGCCAGCTGCGCGGCGATAGTGTAGGTGTCCAGTGCGACCTCAAAGCGGAAGCGCGTGCGGGTTACGAACTGCTGCAGCGAGGGATTCCACTGCCCGCCGTCGTCAAAAGTAGTGGTTCCGGCCGGAAGCCTTATGGGCTGCACGAAACTTTTTATCCAGCCGGTAGTGTATACGGAAAGCTCTCCCCATTGCTCATAAGACTGCGTGGCCCCGGCTTGCAGGGTCGGTATCACCTCAAGAATGGGCGCGCGCAAAAGCGGAATATTAAGTACGGTGATCGTGCTTGCCACGATGGTTTTGCTAGAGACGGAGAGATACTGCCCCTTTGAAAATGTGAAGGTGTATGTTCCTATGGAAAGCCCTGACATAAGGTAACGCCCGGCCGGATCGGTAACGACCTGGCCCCCGACAGGCCCGAAAGCCTGCACTTTCACATCCGGCACAGGCACGGCGGGGGTGATGCCAGGGTCCGTCACCTGGCCCGAAACCTGGTTTACGATTACATTTATCCTAAGGGTATCGGTTGAAGCTCCTCCCGCTGAGATGAGCACGTAATAGTCTCCGGATGGGACCGTGCGCCCGGCTTCAGCGCCGAGGTTTATTCTTCCGTCCCAGGCCACCTTCCCCGGCAACGCGCTGCCGTAACCCAGAGACTGCCAGATGGCCGGCCCGCCCGAGTCAAAGGGGCTTGAGGAGATCTGCACTTTCCATGAGAGGGCGGGGTCGGCAAGGTTGAAGTTTATGAAGGCCATGTCGCCCGTTCCGTCGCCGTCCGGAGTTATCGTCATGGAAGTGCGGTTAGTGGCAAATGCGCCGCTTGACAGGTTAACTTTGGAGAAAGGGTCGCCCTGAAGGGTATTTACCGCACAATAGGCGTAGCGGGTCGTTCCCTCCAGTATATATTCGGCCTGAATGTGCTTTGAGCCGGTGGAGGAGACTATAGCGAACAAAGTTGCGGACGACTGGCCGGCTGAAAATGTTACCGTCATGGGTGTGGAGAAGCTATCCCCCTGGGAAGTGGAAAACTGTAAACCCGGGTCCGGGTCGAACAGCCCGGTGGAGAAGCTGTAGACTCTGCCGGAAACAATAACATCCGTGGGGTTGGAAACGGCCGCTACGCCTCCGCAGAGGTCCCTGCCTGACATGAGCAGGGCCTGGGAGGTGGTGAACTGCGTAAGAACCAGACTTACCGGCGAGAAAGCCATTGTAACGGCCCCGCCAGGCTGGACTAAAATGGCGGGCGAGCCCGAGAAAAGGGACTGCGCCGCCGCATTAGCGTTCTGGGCTGTGATCACTTTGAATATGCTCGTATTGGACGAGCATGGAGCCGGAAGTTTTGAAACAGTGAACTGGACGGTGTCTCCCGGATTCAAAGAGCCTGACATTACTCTGGCCGTGGCGGAGAATTGCCCTGTCAGAGGCTCCAGGCCGGCAGTGGAAGGGTCGGCATCTAAAGCCGCCTCCACGGTATTTGTGCTTGTCAGCGTCAAAGCGACATAAGCATTGCATCCCGTGCAGTTGTTCTGCAGCGCGCCCCATCCGGGAGCTACGCCGAATCCGGCAAGACCGCCGGGCTGCATTCCGGAAGGCCCGACTATAAGTTGAATGGTAATGTCAGCCAGGCTGCCGGCCGTAACTGTCGACGGGGAGATGGTTGACGTTCCAAAGCCCGAGCAGCCCGCCGCAGAGCAGCCGGGGTCGTAGATAGTAATATCCTTTCCGGGAGAGGCTCCCTGCTTGGGAACGAAGACAGGTTCGGCTCCCTGGTTTTTGGGTCCAAAGAGCCCCGAAGCTTCACCGGCATCAAAAACCGCGTTGGAGTTCTGATCAATGAACGCGCGCATGAAATAGGCGATATCGCCCGGGACACTGAGCGAATATGCGCCGGCGGAACTTGTGGATATCGCCGCTACCGGCTGGCCCGAGAAGGCCGAATTGTTAAAAACCTCTATGCGCAACAACCCGGATTGCGCGCCCGAGTACAAGATATTGCCGGAAATCGTCCCCGATTGCGCGGTGGAGGCCGCCAGGATCTCAAAATCGACTCCTGTTGCGGATTCCGCCGAGGCCAGATTACCGAGTAATATGGGAGAAGTACCGCCATAAAAACCGTAGTCCTCCCCGGTATCAGGTTTCAGGTTCTGGTTCACATCCACGAATCCCGCGGTATAGAAGGTGCTGCCCGGTTTAATGCCGGTGAGACTATAGCCGCCGGCCTGGGCGAGCTGTGTGAAAGCCAGGAGGTTTGCCGTTGTGAAAACCCGTGTGGAATCAAAAACCGCGACAACAAGCTTGCCGCCCTGCGCGCCGGAGTAGGCGACCGTTCCGAATATGCTAGCGGGCGCGGTTACATATGCCGAGGGACAATTTGAAATGTAGCCTCTGTTGCCCGAGGGCTCAATTCCTTTGACAGCGAAATAAACTGTTGTGCCTAAAGGCAGTTTGCTCAAGACCCGGCTTTCCGCCGCGCCCGCCGGCAACGGCGCAAAACTCTGGGAGTAGACCGCCGCCTTATCGAAACCGGCTTCGGAAGTCATGGGGCCGGTTGTTGAGAATGCGAGCCTGTATCCCGAGGCCCTTCCCGCCATCCCGTCCGCTCCGGGAGCCGTCCAGGTCAGTATGGCCTCCCCGTACGCGGAGCCTGTTTTGGCGCTGAGGTCGAGTATCGTAGCCGGGTAGTATCTTATGGAATGATGCCCCTTGCGTATTTTCTTTGACTGGCCGGTCGAGATGGAGATCGCGCTTTCTCCCGCCGTGGCGCTCATGGTTTTCGTCGCGCCCGAGGAGCGTTTTCCACCCATGGCTACGGCATTGCGCTGTATCTTCTTAGTTGCTCCCGCAAGCTCCGCGGCAACACCAGTAACCGGTAACCAGCAACCGGTAACCAGCAAGACCGGTACAAGGTATCTTGCAAAAGATTTTAAAGCAACTCTAAAATACATATCTTTGCCGTAGTTTCCCTTCATTTAAAAAGCAGCCTGACACCTTTTTCCATTTCTCCACCGGTCACCGATTACTGATTACCGGTTACTTTTCCCTACGCTCCCTGATCCCCACTACCCTAGAATGCGCGGATGCAACGGACTTGGAAATAGCTGGCAGCAAGCTTGCCCATGTCGAGTTTGCCACCGGACATGTCCACACCATACGCGGCTCCAGAATCGTGCTCCGTAGAACTCCAATAGTAACCAGTAAGACCTTGAATCCCACTTTGGGATAATAAATATGATTCCCCCCATGAAGGTAAATACCAGTCGTCATAATATTCATTGTTTACTATAACGCTGTAATCGGCGCAAACCTGCGCGGCATAGCCGCCTGCTCCCTCAATGGTAATGATTTTGCTGGTATTTGCTTTGCCGGCGTATACAGCATCAAGAGTCGCCCCTGTTGTTCTGGCACCAGAGACAGACCACGCTATTCCCGTACTTTGGTCCGCTGTCGCGGCAATTAGACCGTGATTCCTGGAAGCGTCCAGCCAGAAGATATTTCCGCCGCCGTAGCTGTCTCCAGCCGAGAAGGAACTGATGGCCACCCAAGTTGCAAGTCCGTTTGCGTCAGAGGTAAGGACCTTGCCTGCGCCCTGGGTGCCATCCGCGATTTTCACATTCCCGACCACGTCCAGCCTGGCCCCCGGACTCGCCGTCCCGATGCCCATGTTGGCGTTGAGGGTGTAAACATTGGCCGTGTCAGATGCGCCATTGACGACGAACCTGTCCAAAAATGCGCTCTTGGCGGTGTTGTAAGTCTGAACCTTCACCGCATTTCCATAAGAACTTGTCGCCTGAATCGTCAAACTTTGATTGCCGGGCGCCAGAATAGTGCTTTCTCCGGCTCCCTCTCCTATACGAAGCGTGACAGGGGTGTTGCCAAATCCAATCGCCAAATCCCCTGTGGCTCTGACATTACCGATTATGGTCAGCTTCTCCGCGGGGTTCGTATCTCCGATACCGACATTGCCCGTGCTTAGCACAGTAAATGACGCTCCTACCACCTGAAACAGTGCCTTTGGACTTATTGTGCCGATGCTGAAGTTGCCGTTTGTAATATAAACATTTGTGCTGAATATCACACCGGCAGCCGTGGTGGTTATAGTGCTCACATTTATGTCGCGCACATTGTAAATACCGAAACCCGCCATATTCAGCGTGGTGGTGGCGATATGGTTGCCCAGGTTGTCGCTCGCTGAAAGATTTGTTAAACCGGACCCGTCACCGTAATACTTTACCGCGGTGATATTGCCGGCTGCGGTTATGGTGCTCGCATTTATATCGCGCACATTGTTAATATTGAAACCCGCCATATTCAGCGTGGTGGTGGCAATATGGTTGCCCATGCTGTCGCCTGTAATACCGGTTAAACCGGAACCATTTCCGTAATACTTTGCCGCGGTAATGTTGCCGGCTGCGGTTATGGTGCTTACATTTATATCGCGCACATTGTTAATGCCAAAACCCGCCATATTCAGCGTGGTGGTGGCGATATGGTTGCCCAGGTTGTCGCTCGCTGGGAGATTGGTTAAACCGGAACCGTTTCCGTAATACTTTACCGCGGTAATATTGCCGGTTGCGGTTATGGTGCCTACATTTATATCGCGCACATTGTTAATGCCGAAACCCGCCATATTCAGCGTGGTGGTGGCGATGTGGTTGCCCAGGCTGTTGCCCGCCGAGATATTGGTCAAACCGGACCCGTCACCGTAATACTTTACCGCGGTGATATTGCCGGCTGCGGTTATGGTGCTTGCATTTATTTCGCGCACATTGGTAATATTGAAACCCGCCATATTCAGCGTGGTGGTGGCGATATGGTTGCCCAGGCTGTCGCCTGCAATGCCGTCTATCCGCGTCTTCAGCGTGGTTGTGTCAACGGCTACAGTCGCGGCGACAGCCTTCGCGGCCAGCGCCGCGGTTAAGCCGCTTATCCTTTCCTGCCCTATCGCGTCCACGTTGAACACGGGATTGGCGCTGAATGTTTTTATGCCGGTTATCGTTTGGGCCGTGGAGGTGTCTACGAATGTGTCATATGTTTTTCCCGCCAACTGGTAGGTGTTCAATGAATAGAGGACGGAATTGAAAGGCTGGCGGGGGTTCAGGGCCTCGCCATCAACGGTGATCCCAAGATATATTGTGGATGATTTTACCACCGAGTAGGGAATGGGAGTCACGGAGCCCAGGATCACCTCCACGGCGCCGTTTACGGCGGGAACACCCGTCTGGGTCTCGTTCCAAAGAGCTGTTCCTCCCGCCGGCGCGTCATATAAGGAAAAGACAAGTTCAAAGGAACCGTTCAGGGGATTGTTCGCGAGGTCCGTAAGCCTTCCCTGGAAGTTTACTTTTTGGGGAGGGTTCGTCTGGGCAAAGCCCGCCCCGTACCCCATGAGAATGAGGCAGAAAAAAATGGATTTAAAATTTCTGAATAAATGTTTCATACGGTCTCCTTAATAGCTAATAAGACGAATAGCTGTAATCTCTTCCCTAATATTCGTAACCGAATCCGACCCTGTAGTTCGTGGTCGTGAAGTTGTATCTGTAAAGCTTCTCAAAATTCTGGTTTGAAGTCTGCCTGCCGTAGCCGAACTGCGAAGTCCACATGAAGTGAGGGGCGATGGGATAGCTTAAACCAATGCTTAAAATCGCCTCGTTCTGATAGATCTTGTCGTTCAGGTAGAGCCCGGATGCATCTTGGGCCTGCCGGCCGCTATAGCCCACCCGGCCCAGGGTAGCCGAGAGGCTAAGTTCCAGGGACCGCTCTTCCCTTAGCTTTCGATAGAGACTTAAATCAACACCTGCACTTATAGATGTGGAATCATAGTAGTCCTTAAGGAACTTGAACCTCTGGGCGTCGTAGCTGTTCTGGCTGGATGTATTGAATCCTGCCGCCAGCCTTACCCCGCCCACAGCTTTCCAGCTCGCCGAAATTTCGCGGGGAATTCTCCAGGCCAGGGAGAACTGGTTGGAGAGGTCCTTGCGGGTAGAATTATTAAAATCCCCTGTTTGGGTAACCACATGCTGGTCCGGGAAGAGGCGCAGGGTTGTAACCAGATTTCCCTCGGCATAACTCCGCCACGGCCCCTGTAATGTTCCCCCGAACACAAGAGAGTGATTGTCTGAATCCAAAACGGAGCGCCCGGACAGTTCCCGGGCCATGGAATTCCCCTGGGAATCCTTGATTATGGATTCAAGGGAAGTGAAGTTTACAAATCCTATATGGTAAAAGTCATAGCCTATGGTAAAGGAAAACGGGTCATTGTAGGCATATTCCCCCTCAAGCGAGAAACTGGGGCGGCGGTAGTCAAAAAGGCCGTGTCCCCAGGATTCGTCCCTGGTTTCTTTAAGAAACTCCCACTTGTATCCCAAGCCGGGCTTGAGCTTCCATTTAGGGGAGAGCTGGTAGATTCCGCGAACGGCTAAAGAGTGCGACATCCTTTCCTGAAAAAGCGTGCCCCCGCCCACCAAGTCGGCCACCTGCTTTGTTCCCTGGTACTGCGATGAAACCACGGGAACTATCGTCCAGTTCGGCCCCAGTTTTTCATGTTTTATCACCATGGAAGCCAGCACATTCAGATTGCCGGAAAGATTGCCCTGCTCCCGCTGGAAAAAATACTGGCCTCCGTTAAGCTGGACCGCCAGGTAAGGCTGAAAATTAGCCCGCGCGCTGGCGGTTTCATATTCATCCAGACCCGCAAAAGGAGTTTCTTCAGGCTCCACGGCTGCCGGGGCTTCAGTAAGCGGCACGGGCTGGGTGATAGTCGGCAGAATGGCGGGAGTGGCTACTTCGGCTGCCGGAGCTTCAGCAAGCGGCACAGGTTGGGTGATAGTCGACACAACGGCGAGAGGCGAGATATATTCGGGGGTGCGGGTTTCCACGGCCATGGCCGCCAGTTCAGACTTTTCCAGCTTAGCATCCGGCGTGCCTATCTTGTTTTCCACCGTAGCATCAAAAGTCCAGCCCTTAGGCTCTATTTTATTACCATTCGCCCTGAATATCCTTAAGGCGGACGCCCCCGGCTCAATCCGTTTCACCTTGACGAAATCCGCCTGTTTGACCTCCGCCAGGGAATAGATCGTCATGCCCCGGGAACCCTCCACCTCTGTTCCAGTTGGATTGGACAGAGTTATATAGCCCCGCCCGACAATAAATTTGTAATACTCATCAGGCTTAGCGGACGTGATCCGGGCCGGAGAATATCCCGTTGACAAAAAAGTTCCTCCGTTATCCACCAGAACGCCCGTCGGACCCACGCTCAGCGTCCCATTGGAAAGTTCAAGGGCGCCGCCAAACCCGACATATATCCGGCGGCCCACGGTGAGAAACCCTGCCTGAAGGTCAAAATTCCCTCCCTCAATGTTCATATTACCGGCCACCTCAAGCCTGGAGGTCTGGAGCCTGACCTTTCCTTTATAATTAGTCGTCATGGCGAATGAGGAGATTTTGATGTTGAGGTCCCAGGAACAGTTTTTGGATGAAAGAATGCCGAAGAGGACATAGTCATTTTCACCTGGCGCCCTGCCTGCGCTCCAGTTCATACTGTTTGAGGCCTTGTTGTTTTTACCTTCCCCTGTCCACCTGACCGTTGCGCCGAAAGCCGGCGCGCAGTAAACCGCCGTGAGGAGGCACAGGGTTAAAATCCTTTTAAATCGCCCCAGTTCGGCAAATAGCGAACAGCGAACAGCGAATAATGAAGGTGTTCTCATTGCACAAGCCCCGACTGTATCAGTATTTTCGGCTCCACCACAAGGTCTATTTTGCGGCCGCCAAAAAAGCTTGAAGTGATAACCTGCTGAAAGTTCCACTTCAGCAGGGCTTCCTTGTACTGCGGCCCGCTGGTTACGCCGGCGAAGTCCGCGATGCCCGCCGTTTTGCCGTCATTATCAATAATATAATTGTCGTACTGTGTGAAATCAGCCCCCGCGCCGTATGTTTCGCGTATACGGTTGTGCAGGAATGTCCCGTCCGGAAAGCTTGAATCAATGGCGTAGCTGGCGCTGCCGCCGAAAATGGCGGTTTTAAGGTCCGAGCCCGTGTTCTGGATGCCGCCAACCCCGGCGGCGAACGGGGCTATGCCGGACGCGGGCTCCCAGGCATAGGTTTGGGTCCCGTCGTACTTTATAGAATAGTAGTCAAAGAGGGTTTTGTAAAATGCTCCGGTAACGGGAACAAAGATATCCGTGGCGGAATCGAAATATGAGTCCACATCGTCGGACAGGTCAAGGTTGTGGTTTATATCCACGGGATGTCCGCCCGAGGCGTTTTCCTCCACTGCGTCTATAGTATTTGACCTTCCGGTCTGGTATGCGGTCAGATACCACGAAGGGGATTGCGGCGTGCCGCCCAGCTGCCTGAGGGCGAGGCTCAGGTCGGAGGGCAGCGTTGTGTTGAACGTGCCTTTGTAGAAAAAGTAGTCCAGCCGGCTTTCCCGCTTATTGAGCACCACCAGCTTGAACTGGTCGGCCGCGGGGCGCATCACATACTCTTCAAGCTGTACGCGGTTCCCGGAAACGTCGATAAGCGATTTCCCCTGCTGATACTCGGCCAGCTTTATCTCCTCGGCCGCGGCGGCCAAAACCGCCTCTTTTGACATCGCCAGCCCCAGTTCCTTCGTCAGCGTCTCCCTGCCGCCCTGGCGCTCGCTTTCAAGCAGCTTTGAGATCTGCTGCGGCACGCCAAGCCCTTCAGGGGCAACGGAAAGCCGGCGGCCCTCCTGAAGCATCAGCTCGTTTCCAAGGATGTCCCTGACCGCGAGTGTCCCGCGGAAAAGATCCACCTGCGTATGCAATGTCTGCGGGTCCACCTCCAGGGAGAATTCTGTGCCCCGCACGGCGCAGACCGCCGCCGGTGTCCATATTTGAAATCTGGTGGCGATTTTTTTCCGCACCCAGGCCCGCAATTTACCCGTATAGAGTTCCAGCGAGGCCTGTACGCCGTTCTCGTCCGAAAGCTTGAGATCCGATACTGGGGCCAGCTTTATCATGGAGCCGGAATCCATTCGTATTTCAGCCACGGAAGCGCGCTTGGTCATCAGTTCGTCTCCGCCGGCAAGTTTCTGCCCGGCGGCACCTTCAAGCCGTTTCCACTCCTGGGATGAGGCCTTTTTATACTCCACCTCTCCCTTATATGAGGCAATATAAGCGCAATAAGCGCTCTGCGCCAGCGCGACCGCCGCGATAATTGAGATGATATATCTCATGAGTGATCTTTTCCTGAAGATACCAAACCCCCGCATTAATGATTCTTCTATATTATGTAATACACCGAAATCTGTCAAGTTGGGAGAATCGTTTTGTCAGCAAGGTTTATAATTGACATATACAATGTTAAATACATAGTATAAGAAAGCATAATAACCGCCACTGAGGTGCCAATATGAAGGCAGGCACCGGTGACCTGAACCTTAATGATAAAATTTACGGAAATAACAAAAAAAGACGTGGAATATATAGCGGAACTGGCGCGGCTGGGACTGACGGAAGAAGAAGAAAACCTTTATGCCGGCCAGCTGAAAAAGATTCTTTTCTGGATGGAAGAACTGAATTCCGCCGACACTTCCGGTATCGAGCCCACGGCGCATATCCTCGGCCTTGAGAATGTGCTGCGCGAAGACAAACCGGAACTTTTCCCCGACAGGGAAGCCATTTTAAAAAACGCGCCGCAGCGCGAAAACGATTTAATGAAAGCTTGCTATTTGAAACTATACGGACTTGTAACGAAATAATATGAACATTTGGCTGAACCGATTTTGGAGCGAGCCGAAGCAGCATGAAGCGACATGTACTACACGTACATTAGCGCAATGCCGCAAAGGCGCAGCCCAAAAGCGGTCAGCCCCCCGGGGGAGGCCCATCTTTGAACCGGCTGCCGCGTTCCTCCTCAGTCACATAGGTCCCACTATGCTCCCTCGTCGCGCCTTGCATCCGGCTCAAATCTGGGCCTCCAAACGCTCATATTATTCCGCTACAAGCCCTAAGGAGCTGAATAATGTCGTCTGAAACAAAGCGCGAACACTCAGCCGGCGGTGTAATTTTTGAAGACGGAAGGGTCCTTCTGATATTGATGTCTAACCTTAAAGGCGAAAAAGTCTGGACTTTCCCGAAAGGCCACCTGGAAGACGGGGAAGCCGCCGAAGCGGCGGCTTTAAGGGAAGTGGTGGAAGAAACCGGCTTTTATTGCGAGATAGCCCGCGAACTCTATAAGGCCGAATACTCGTTCGTCAGGAACGGCATCCCGGTGAACAAAGACGTACGCTGGTATCTGATGAAACGCGTCGGCGGGGACGGGATACCGAAAACGCCGGACGAGATCTTCGACATGAAATGGTGCGCGCTGGCGGAGGCGGGATCTTTTCTCACGTATCCGAGCGATTTCCAGCTGCTGGAACTTCTGGAAGACTACTCAAAGATTTAAGTAAATATTACAGTAGACAGAAGTCAGAATTCAGAATCCAGTAATCCGAATTCTGGCTACTGACTTCTGGATTCTGTCTACCTGAGCAGTACCACAAACCCCATGAGCTCATTTGAAACTCTCATCGGCCTTGAAACGCACGCGCAGCTTAACACCGCCTCAAAAATGTTCTGCTCATGCCCTCAGGCGGACTACGCGGCCCGGGCCAATTCCTCTATTTGCCCGGTGTGCACCGGCCAGCCGGGCACAATGCCCGCTGCCAATAAAAAAGCGGTGGAGCTGGGCGTTAAGGCGGGTATCGCCCTTAACTGCCGTGTAAACGAAGTTTCCATTTTTACCCGTAAAAATTATTTTTATCCGGACCTGCCCAAATCATACCAGGTGTCTCAGTTCGACCGGCCGCTCTGCGAGGCAGGGAGTATTGAAATAGACCTGAAGCCTTCCGGGTCAAAAACAATACGCATAGCCCGCGCCAACGAATTAAAAATAAAGCCGGAAGACTATCTTTCAAAAACCATTTTACCGGCCAGCGTGGTTGCGCTGGCGGGGTTGGTGACAGTGGGGGCGGCTTCGGCTTCAGCCGCCAAAACCCTTTTTGCCAAGTCTTGGGAAACCGGCAAAGACCCCGGGACTCTGCTGGGCGAACTGGGCCTGGCACAGATAAACGATGCCGCGCAGACAGAGGCCTGGGCCAGAGAGGCCATAAGTTATAAGGAAATTTCTAAAAAGCGTATGGCCTACTGCCTAAAGCTTATGGCAGCCTTTTTGCCTATGGCCTATGGCGTTGTTAGTTACTGCTGGAATAAACAAGGTCGTAACTTTATCGGCCCTGCCAAAAGCTTTTTTAAGCCGGGCCACGCTGGTCTTAATTAACCTGCCGGACTCGTCGCCAATGCACGCGCAATTTATAAGAACGGCGGCTTGGGCGCCGGGATAGGTTTTTTTTAACTTTTCAAAGAATCTTTCCCTGTGCCGGTCATTTTCCTTGAGATTAAGCTCCCCGACCACAAAAAACAGTGTGTCCATTTCCGGCGTCAGAGGGACATCCTCCATTACGGTCGCCAATTCAACCAGGCGCAGACCGGAGGCGGAATATTTATTTAAATCCATGAGGTTAATTATAGCGTCAAAAGAAGAAACCGCTGGCATTACCCGCACACAAATACCGGCTCTCTTCATTTCCATATTGATAAGCGCCGTGGTGGCATTAAGGAAAAACGGATTCCCGTAAGTGAGAAAACCGACGGTCCCGCGCGTCAGGAACGCCTTTTTCACCGAATTGACTGTTTGCCGCTGATCTAATTCCCTGAGCATGCGGAATTCTTTACATGCTCCTGATATAAAATCCCCCGCCCCGCCTTCAAGGCTGTGGGAAAACACCAGATCGCATTTTTTAAGAGCGGACAGCGTTTCAAGCGTTATCTGCGAGGGCCTGATGCCGTAGGAAAATATATAAAGCGTTTTTCTTTTCTTTTCTTTTTTCATGTTACTATTCGCCATTCGCTATTCCCTATCCGCCCGCAAGCCTGAAAAAAGTGAACGCGGGTTTAAAGCTTAATTTTCCGGCCGAAACTGAAGCCTCAATTTCAGCCGGCCTGAAAACCAGCCCCCATAAAAAAAACTGCGCGCGCTTATTGAAGGCGGAAATTTTTTCAACGGTCTCAAGCGAACCGATGAACTCCGCCAGCTCGGCCGACAGGTCGCCGCTCCCGTCCTCAATATCGCCTTGGTCAAGCCGCGCCCGCGCGCGCCGAAGCAGGGCTTCGCCGCCCTGAAGCGCGCATCGGGCCCGAACATACTCTCCGGCCGGGTAAAACCGTTCAAAGCACAGCCAGGATAAATAATCGTATAGGCAGGAAAACCCGGCCGTCCGCCTACGGCGGACGCGCAGAACTGCCAGGGATTTCGCGGCCCCGGCTCTCGCACAAAAAACCGCGCAGTCACGGCCGACCGCAGGCAGAACACTGCTCATGTTGCCCGGGGCGCCGCGGCCCGCTTCAAAATCCCCCGCCGCTTTCTCAAGATTTACGGATAAGGCCTTTGCTTCCCGGAAAAGTTCCGCGTCTTCCACGCCGAGCCCCCTGACGGCCCTGTTAACCCCCGCGGCCAGTTCACGCAGAGTGAGCGCGGCTAATTTGCCCCTTAAAAAACGTCTCTCTTTTTCAAGGCCTGCGGATTCTTCGGCGGTAAGGGCGCTTCGCGGCTTCAAGGCCGAGGCTGACGCGGCAAAAGACCCGTAGGCGGAAAAGGTTTCTTCAAAAAACTGCGCAAGCGGCTTGGACGCCTCAGCCGGTTCAAAGCCGTCCCGCAGGGAGTCGGTCCATGTCCGCAGGTTCTTAAGCTCTCTTTCAAGCCCCGCGCGGTTAAGCTTGTAATCGGCATAGCCGGAAAAGAAAGCGGTTTCTTCCGTCCGGGCGGGGCCTGGTTCAACCCCTCCCGCCTCCGGGGAAACCTGAGGTCCTCCAAAAAGCCGGTCAGCCGCCAAGTTTAAAGTTTCGTCCGACACCTTCTTGTCCCCGGCCGCCGTTATAAGCGCGTTTATCAGCCCCAAAAAGCGCGGGTGTATTTTCCAGGAAGATATGGAATATTTTATTTCAGCGGGCATTGCGCCGGGGGACCCGCCGCGGCTCAGATAAAAATAAAGGTTTGCGGCTTTGTCCGGGTTTTTTTTAATCCAGTTTAACAGCGCTTCCCTTATCTGGGCGCGGGTTTCCCCTCCGTCCAGTTTCAAGAGACGGTTTTGCAGACCGGCGTCCATGATCTTATCCGCCAGTTCCCCCCGGAAGAACAGGCTTACGCTCAACCTGTCTTTCAACGCCGAGTATTCGGCTTCGTTGACATTTGCCGGCTTTATATCCTGTTCCAGGCTGAAAGCCGGGGCGGGAAAAGCGAAGCAAAAAAACAAAAAAACGATTAAAGGAACAGAAAGCAACGACAAGATGTTTAGTTTCCGTCTTTTTATATCCATTGATATTTCAGCTTCCATTGATATAAGGCTTAAGGCTGAAGTTGAGGAAATTTCCTTGTAACCCTTCAACCCTCAGCCTTATGCCTTCAGCCTTGCCGAAAAATTCAGCCGAATGACCTGAAGAGATAAAGCAGTTTGCTTGCCGCCTTTGAAAGCAGGGGCCGCGAACGCACTATGGAGAGCGTCAATTCCTTTGAGCCTTTAATATCCTCCATAAAAAGCCGCCTCACTTCCGAGCCGAATTTTCTGTTAAAAACATTAACATTCAGTTCCAGGTTGTAATGCAGGCTCCTGTGGTCCAGGTTATGGCTGCCTACCGAAGACCACAGCCCGTCAATAACGGCGATCTTGGAATGTAAAATTTCACCCTGCCATTCGTACAGCCTTATGCCGTTTTTCAGCATGTGGGCGTACATTGCCCAGGAAGCCCAGCGCACATAAGGATGGTCCGTTTTAAGGGGCGCTATGATGCGCACATCCACCCCGCGGCGCACCGCCCTGATCAGACGGCGGTAAATAAGGCGGTCCGGCAGAAAGTAGGCGTTGGTGATATAAATATAATCTTCGGCCATGTCTATGGCATACCTGTAACTGCGCCTGATAGACATGAAGTTCCTTATACCGGAAGCGGAAACTATGGAAACCGGAACATTCCCCCGGCTGCCCGTTTGCGTATCGCCGGACACAGCTCCGGTCCGCAGGCAGGCGGCGGGGTTGCCGGCCAGATGCTCTTTTGAGTGCCGCCAGACAGGCGGCGGGCAGACGCCCTCCTTGCCGCCCGGCTCCGTCGCAGCCCCCCCGCTTCTTTCAGGTTCGCCCGAAAGAGCGGCGGTCTGCCGGCTTGAGGACCAGGATTCCCAAAAAAGCTTCTCTATCTCCGCGACCGCCGGCCCTTCCACACGCACCTGCGCGTCTTTCCAGCCGCGTCCGCCGAGCGAGCGCGGCAGGTCGGCTTCGGTAATATTAAAACCGCCCACGAAGGCCGCTGCCCCGTCCATGCAAAGAATTTTTCTGTGGTCGCGCTTTATCCAGTTCCAGTAGGGCTTCCAATGCACCCAAGGACGGAATTCCGCGACTCCTGCCCCCTCGGCGGCAAGGCCGGAAAAGAAGTCCTGGTCGGTAAGTATGGAACCCACCCCGTCGCGGATAAGGTAAACCCGCACCCCCTGGCGCATTTTTTCTTTAAGCAGCGCGGCAAAAAGCCGCCCGGCGGCGTCATCGGCGAAAGCGTAAAATTCCAGCAAGAGATACTCTTTGGCGGCTTTTACGGCTTCGATCATTTCGCCAAAGGCCTCTTCGCCGTTTTTAAGCAGCCGGACACTGTTGCCGCTTATCGAGCCGGTCTGCCTGAAACAATATTTTTCCCAACCGCTCTTTTCTTCCATATTTCTTTTTTTAAGTCCTTAAAGGCTTCCAGATCAAAGTTTATAAGCAGCATGTCGTAAACGGAGTACTGCCGCCGGCTTTGCGAGGCTGTTTTTTCTGCGATAGCGGCCTGCGCGGCCGCGGCCTTTAATTTGCCGTCGGAATAAAGCAGGCGGGCCAAAGCAACCCTCGCCGCCAGGAACTCCGGCTCAAGAACAAGAGCCTTATCAAGCCTGCTATAAGCCGCCGGAGCGTTAGCGCCGTAAATGAAGGCCTCGGCCGCAAGATACGGGAACCTCGGATCTTTCGGGCAAAAGACGGCAGCGTTTTCAACAAAGGCCGCCGCGTAAGCGTAATTGCCGGATGACAGCAGCCGCGCCCGCGCGGCCCGAAGAAGCAGGTCTTTATCATAAGGGGCAAAAACCAGGGCCCGCCGAAGCGCCGCCGCGCTTTGCGCCGGGTCCGCTCCGGGCCGCAGGGCCAGGGAGAAATCCCGCTCAAAAATAACCCGCGAAGCAAGGCTCAAAACACATAAAACGCCGAAGATAAGCAATATGGGCCGCGATCGCCCGGTCGATTTTCCGCAAGCGCCTTCGTGCCGGGGCCCGCCGGCGGCAAAGCCGAGGGAACCAAAGAATAAAAGCGACACCGCCCCTGAATATAACACTATATCAAAAGTCCCCTGGACCAGAAGCGCGAGCGCGCAGAATTTCATAGCCGCCGCAAAGGCATCGCGGCTTTTTTCTTTAACGGAATAAAACACCGCCCCAAGAAAAAGAACGGCGGCGGGGAGGCCGGCCTCGGCCGCCAGATTCAAAACCTCGCTATGGGCGTGAATGGTGGAATGACCGTAGTATGAAATACCGTTGAAATAAGGAAACTTAAAAAGTTCAAAGGCCCGTTCGAACAGCCCGGGGCCAAAGCCGAAGAAGGGCCGGGCGAGCGCGGCTTCAAGGGCGCTGCCCCATATCCAAACGCGCGCGTAGGCCCGGGGATCTTCAGCTTTAAACAAAAAAGAAAGCCATTCCTCGGGGAAAAGCGCCGCTGTCAAAGAGAGCGCGGCGGCCAGATAAAGCAGAACCCGCCATTTTTTACTTGTTATAAGCCAGGCCGCGGCGGCGACTATTGAAGCCATAAGCGCCCCGCGGGAATTGGCGGCGATTATTCCTGAAATGAAAACCGCGGAAAGCAGACCATAAAACATTTTATGCCTGATTTCTTTTTCCGGGACACTGGCCTGCCCCGCACTTTTTCCGAAAGGGCCAAAGTGCGGGGTCTGCCGCGGGCCTATGGCGCCGTCCGCGGCTGAAAACATAAATACCCACGCGGCTGCAAAAGCCCCGGCCATGAAAGCCGCGCAATAGTTAGGGTTGAAGCCGGAAACACCGTAAACTCCGGCACCCGAGAGCCGCTGATAAAAAACGACAAAAGCGCAGATCAGCGCGGCGCCAAAAAGCGCTAGCAGCCAGGGCCCCCCCGCACTTTTTCCGAAAGGGCCAAAGTGCGGGGCCCTCCCCGTTTCTGCGCCCATGACACTGTCAGAGACTGAGGTTTTGCCGCACTGGGAAGTTAAAGAGAGAAAAAACGCGAAAACCAGATATTTTGAGAACTGGGACAGCGAATTAAGCGGCTCAAGTGAAAAAACCGAAGCGATACCGAGCCAGCCGAAGAACCACGGCCAGAGTCCGCCCGGGAGCGCGAAGCCTTCCTCTCTGAAAAAAACAGCCAGGCAAAAAACCGCCAGCGCGAACACCTCCCAGCTCATGGCGCCCCTGAGGCCTGAAAGGGAGCAGGCAAACAGCAGAAAGAAAGCCGGAGCGCAGCCCCGGACCTTTTCTTTCAACAGCGTCTTCGCGGCGCTCATCTGAATATCCTCTTTTTTCTTTCCTCAAGGCCCTTTAGCAGTTTATCTTCCCCTGCCGCGCGGTAAACAGCGGCCAGATTCCTGTACGCTGACGCGCTGTAGGGGTTTAGAATAAGCGCGCGCTCAAAAAACACGGCGGCGGAAAAAAGCGCCCCCTTGTCTTTTCTTTCGGAAGCGAGCCGGAATTCTATTTCTCCAAGCGCCTCAAGCGGCGCCGGGCCGTTTTCAATTTCAAGGGCTTTTTTAAATTTATTTTCAGCGGCCGTAAAATCCCGCCCGGCGTAAAATGAAACGGCGGCCGCCTGCGCGCGCAAAGCCCGATTATGCGTAAAACACAAATTCAGCCAGGCCGCGGCGAGCACGGTCGCGGCTGCTGAAAAGGCCAGCCCGCCTCTTACTTGTGCGCTTGTGCTCCTGTGCTCCTGTGCTCCTGTGCTCCCGGTTGTCCGGCGCCGCGAGGTAGCAGAAAATCCAAAAATTAGCCGGCACTGAAAGCCCGAAGTCAATTACACCGTGGGCCAGGGCGGCAATAAGCGAATATTTCGCCAGTCCCGTCTTTTTTTTAACCGCATAAACCAAAAGCCCGAACCAGAGCGCGGCGCAAAAAAGCCCGTTTTCAGCCAGAAATTCAAGATAATAACTGTGGGCGTAAATTGAACCGATGTCGCCGGGTATCGCCCCCCTGTAAGCGGGATAGACGAACGTAAAAGCGGCATGGCCGAAACCCAAAAATGGATTAGAGAGAAACATCAGCACGGCGCTTTTCCACCAAAGAAGGCGGTGGATGAATGACTGCGTCGGAACCTGGGAAATCACCAGGACAAGCGCTATGGCGAGCAGGACAAAAATCGGCAGATTTTTTTTCAACTCAGCGCGCCCGAACGACTGATGCATGTAAAAGCCGGCGGCGGAGATCAGCGCGATAGCCGCGCCCGCGGATTGCGTCCAGATCAAAAGCACCAGTAAAGCTCCGGCAAGCCACCAGTCTTTCCAGGACGCCGCCAAAGGCAAAAGCATTACCACGAAAAGCGCGAGGGCATTCGGGTTTGTGAGAGAAGCGGAGACCTGCGGACTTTTTAAAACGAGGGCTTGAACGCCGGCAAGGGCCGCCGTTCCCCAGGCCGCGATCCGCAGAGCGCGGTCTGTTCTGTTACGCTCTTCAGGGCGAAGAAAGCCGGAAAAAATAAAAATCAGGAGCCCGGCCGCTAAATTGCCCCACTCGGGCCACACCAGCGCCCGCACCGGGCTTGCGAACATGGAAAAAAAGGAAAGCGCCAGAACGGCAAGAACACAGGAGCACAGGAGCACAGGAGCGCAAGCCAACTGGCGCCTTGACAACAAATCAGACGGCAATTGAGCGTGCTTTAGCGCGGACAAAAACCATAAAAGGCAGGAAAAAAATATTATCGCCTGGAAGGCGGTTTGGAGAGGAAAATCAAAGAGGCCCTGTAGAAGCGGGGCAAAAGCCAGGACAGAAAAGAACGGAAAGACAAGCATCTAGCCCAAATTCCCCGGTCGGGATCCGGAGGGATGAGTGATAAGGGAGAAGGAATGAAAAAACAATTTTTGCCTTTGATGTGTTCTTTGCCTCATCCTTCAATCCTCTGGAGGTGCCGTATCAAGACCTATGGCGGACGGCCAAAGGCCTCAGTCGCGGACAGCACCACTGGCCCGCAAACGACCGTCCCTCGGGTTAATGCGGGGCAGCTTGACTGCCGGCTGGACGGCTTTTTAGGTATTCCGCATTTTAGCTGCCTAGCCGTCCAGCTGTCCCGATGCCTGGCGGGTTCCCCGTCAACCGCGATTTTAGGGCTAATCCGCTATAACTGTCGGAGTCACAAAAATAAGCAGTTCCACTCTGGTTCTGGTAACGCTCTTTTTCCTGAAGACATAGCCAAGCAGCGGGATATCGCCCAAAATGGGTATTTTATAAACCACATCCGCCTGGTTATCATGTATCAGCCCGCCAATGACTATGGTCTCTCCATCGCGCACTACCACGTTGGTATCGGTGCCCCTGGTGGCGACATTGGGAGGCGCACCGGGAAGTCCGGCGCTGGGCTGGCTTACTGAAGGGACGATATGCATGGTAATACGGCCGTCCGAATTTATTGTAGGCGTCACCTTAAGAGTTATGCCGGTGACAACGTTAGAGAATGCATGGGTAATGGTGTTCACGCCGCTGACGTTGGTAACTGTCTGCTGGTCATAGGAAGTCTGATCCGTGATATCTATACTGGCCTCTTTATTGTTCAAAGTGGCCACTTTCGGGTCTGAAAGGATCTTGGCTTTGTTCTTCTTAACGGCGGCGGATATGACCGCGTTGAACGAGGAATTAGCGAGGACCTTTCCCAGTGTGAAAGAGCCGGCCATCGTTCCGGCTCCGGGCGTCGGTCCGGCCATATAAACCTCGCCGGAAGTGCCGTTAGTCTTGTTTGCAAAATTCCAGTCCACTCCCAGTTCGAAAGAGTTGTCAAGCGTTACCTCCACCAGTTTCACCTCTATCATCACCTGTTTGGGTACGCGATCCAGGTTCTTAAGCAGGCGGGCCGTTCCTTCAAGACCCATGGGAGTGTCGGTGATGATAAGCGCGTTATTGGCCAGGTCCACCACACAGTGGGCTGTGCGGTTTTCGGCTGCGGTAACGGCTTCCACCTGAACTTTCACTTCGGCGGCTTTGGAGTAGTTGAGAAAAAATATCCTGGTCTGGAGCATGGCTTTTTTCTGCTCGGCCATAAAAGTCTGCGGGGTGGCTATCCTTAAAATATTGTCCCCCACCTGCTGCGCGGTAAGGCCTTTCCCGTCCAGTATGGTTTTAAACGCCTCGTCAAAAGGCACCCTGTTAAGGTTTATCGTTATTGAGCCGGAAACATCGTCGGAGTAAATTACATTTACTCCGGCCTTAGCCGCCATCATGCCTATCACCTCGCGCACGCTGGCTTCGTTATAATCGAAACTGATCGGCTCGCGGGAAAGACTTTCCATGATGCTGCGGGAAGGCGAATGCGCCGGCTGTGTTTTTTTGGGCGTGATGACCGGCACGCTTTCTCTTGAAAGATCTTCAGGCAAAACCCGCGCCGGCTCCATTTTCAATTCCACCGGCTTGGCCGGGGCCGCGCTGTCGGAGGGCGTGATGACCGTCACTCCGGCAGGAGCCGCTCCGCCCTGAGTGTCTTTCACCGCGGGCTTTGCCTGCGCCGGCCTGCCGCCAAGCATTACCACCAGTTCCTCTCCCTCGCGGGTTATTTCATAAGCCGCTTTTTGAGAGAGTTCAAGGACCACACGGGAAATACTGACAGGGCTTGTCTGAAACTGGCCGGTACGCACCCTTTTAAGGAGCGAGCCGTTTACCGGTATATCTTCGAGCGTTTTCAGGCGCGCACCCATTAATTCAACCACAAGTTTTGGCGGCGTGCCCATGATAAAAGCCCTGTATTTCACAGGCTTGTCGGTGGCGATATAAACGCTCTCCGCGGATACGCGGACCGATTTAACAGTGGCGTTTTCAACAGCGTAAAGCACCGGCAAATTCTGCGTTAAAAATACCGCCATAACCAGCAAAGAGAGGGGTTTTTTCATTTTCAGTTCTCCAGTGTCTGTTTTTTCTCGCGAAGATCGATTTGACGGATCTTTTTATCGTTGGTTAAAAGTATGATCTGCTTACCCTTGATAACCCCGGACACTCCGGGAACCGGCTTTTTTTTAGAGTCAAGCAGCCTGCCAGCCTTCAGGGTATAAACCTTGCCGTTGACGATATCGGCAAGCAGGGCTTGTTTGCCGCCGGAATCTTCCATAATGCCGGTAAGGCTCAAATTATTAATGCTGAAAGAGCTTACCGTCACAGGGCTGCTCTGCGCCTGGTCCAATCCGGCCTGGCCGCCGAACACGGTGGAAGGAACCAGCGGATCGCGGCCAAGGCCGGGATACAGCTGGGCCACCGTGGCTCCCGGAGTTGACACGGCCACCTGGGCCGCTGCGGCCGCCGGAGTCGATACGGCTACCTGGGCCGCCGCGGCCGCCGGAGTCGATACGGCTCCCTTGGTCCCCATGCCCAACGGAATTGGTACGGCTGGCCGGGCCCCGGCCGGAGCGGACAAAACCATGAAAAACAAAAAAAAGCGGAGCATAAAATTTCCTTGTCTAGCCTATGGCTGTGCCTTGTCGGACGGCCTAGCCGTTATACTGGAACACCACCAGCGTGAAAGAGGCTGAAATCGAGGTGTCGGAGCCCGGCGTGGCCGATATAGTCAGGTTTTCCGTGGTCATGATCCTCTCCTCAAGCCCCAGGGCTGTCATGAACCGGCCTAAAGCATGATAGTCGCAGAGTACGCTTATCTGGTATGAAGCCTTGATAAAATACGCCTCTTTGCCGCTTGCCGGCGAACTGATGGACTGAATGTTCACCTTGTACACTTTACTTAAATTGATAATAGTGCGCAGCAGGTCCGGCAATTTCCTGTCATGCGGCAGTTTCTTCTGCGCCGCTTCCTTTTGGGACTTCAGCGACTCAAGCTTGGCTTCCAGGTCTTTATACTTCGCCTTCAGCATTTTGGCTTTGTTTATTTCGCTCTCCAGTGAAGCGACCTTACTGATATTCTCAGTTATAGTCTTTGAAAGCGGCAGCCAGAAATAATTCAGGTAAGCGAAAATAAAAAGTCCGCCAAAAAACACGCCCGCCGCTATTTGCGTTATCTGTTCCTTCGTAAGCTTTATCTTGTCCATAAGTTTACTTGGTGGCGCACTTCAGCGTAACCTGGGTGCTGAAAATCTTTCCCAGGTCGTTTTTCGCGATCGTTATCCCGCTCAGATTAACGCTGGAATACCCCGCTTTTGTTTCAAGCGCGTTGAGCCAGTCAGCCAGATCGTAGGCGGACCGGGATTGAACCGCGAAGGTGACCCCCATCATATCGCCGGCCAGCGAGGTATTTATGGAGGTAAACCAGATAGTGGCCGGCAGATCGCGCGCGGTTTCCTGCAGGAATTTGGTGTAAATAAAGCGCCCGTTGGTTATGTGGTTTATGGCGTCAAGGTAGCGCTGAACCTCGGCTATATTCGCTTCTATGGCATTTACCTTTTGAACATCGCCCTGCAGCGATTGAAGTTCCGTCTCGCGCTTGGCCAGGGTTGATTTAAGAGCCCCCGCCCTCGTGATCTGCCAAAGCGAAAGCAGGGTCACCACAGCAAACGCCAGCACAGCTCCCAGAACGATCTTGGCAATAATAACCCTGCGGTTAATGTTGGCTATATACCCGGGCGGAATGAGATTTATTCTTATCATTTTTCCCAGTCCTGAAGCCTGCGCAGCGCAAGTCCCGTTGCCACAGCGAGCGCGGGCAGCACATCGGCCGGAACATTCCTGACCTGCTCGCCCAGAAAAGCGAAAGGATTTATCACTTCCACCGGCACCTTGAATCCGACCGACAGAAATTTTTCTATGTTGGCAAGGTTGGCGATGCCGCCGGAGAGATATATCTTTGATATGGAATGCTCCGCGCCCTGCGAGAGATAAAAATCTATGGAGCGGGACACCTCGGTGTACAGATCCTTCAACACACCCGCGGCGGCCCTGGAAACGGCAACACCTTCCTTGTTAAAATCGCCTATGGCCGCCTCTTTATCCTCGTCGGACACCAGCAGACATTTTTTCTTCTTTGCCGCGGCGGCGGTCTGCACGTCCACCTTAAGAGCTTTTGCGATGGCCTTGTCAAAAGTGGCGCCGGCAATGAAAATGTCGCGCACCACGCGGGTAACGCCCTGCGCCACGATGGAAAGGTTGGTCACCATATGGCCGATATTGAGGATAAGCGCGGCGTTGCCCTCCGGAGCCGGATAAAGTTTATCGTAAAGCGTTTCAAGGGCGAAAGAGTCCACGTCTATTATCAACGGCTCAAGCCCGGCCGCCAAAAGTATGTTTATTTTATCGTTTACGGAGTCTCTTTTTGCCGCCACCAGCATCGTTTCCATCTTCGACTGGCCCTCTTCGATGATGTCGTCGAGGATATGATAGGTGAGGTTGACGTCTTTTATGTCAAAGGGAATAAACGGTTCGGCCTCCACATTTATGGTCAGCGCGAGCTCCTTCGGGGAAAGCTTTGGCAGCCTGACATAGCGCACTATAACGGCGTTACCGGAGACGGAAGCCGCCGCATACCTGGCCTGTATGCTCTTTTTTTTCAGATAGTCTTTGATTTCCTGCGCAATGATGGTTTTTTTCTCTTCAGGCGGTACGTCCGATTTTATGGCCAGCGGAATATAACCCCAAGCCTTGAGCTTAAGGTGTTTTTTGTCCTGCGTGAAACACACTATTTTTATGGAATAGCTGCCTATGTCAACACCCACTATGTCTTTTACGGGGAACAGCAGTTTTACCAGATTTGGAATCATTCAGTCTTTTAACTGTAAAAAACAATTTTTAAGCGCAACTTCTCTTCTGACGGCGCCAATATCTTAATAAGTCAATGTTATATAATTATTACAAGCGTGCCAGTATATTGTCAAGTTATTTCTGCGTTTTCAGCGGCAACGGCCCGCGCGGGGGAACAGGTATTGACAGTAAAGGCCGCTAAATGTGAAAATTATCCGGCGGCGACGGCGCCTTTATGATAAAAACCCCCGAACTCTTCGCTTCAAAAAAATCGGCCCTGCTCCTGTGCACGCTGCTGTTGATCTTTATAGGCCTGCTTGATTACGGGACCGGCTACGAAATTTCAATCTCGGTCTTTTACCTTATCCCCATAGGATTTGCCACCTGGCGCGCCGGTTCCGCCTGGGGAATGATATTTGCCATAGCCTCCGGCCTCGCCTGGTTCCTGCTGGATTACGGTCTTATAGAACGCTACTATTCACACCCCCTGGTGCCGTACTGGAACGCGCTGATCGTGACGGTTTTTTTTGTTTTAGTTTCACGCCTGCTTACGCTTATTTCCGGCGCTCTCAAAAAAGAGCGCGAAACCTCCGAAATGAAATCGAAGCTCCTCCATATGGTGAGCCATGAATTTAATAACGCTCTCACAAGCCTCATAGGCAGTTCATTCCTTTTGCGGGAGACGGACGCGGCGGCGGGCGAGCCGCTGAGGATGAAGCTTTATGAAACGGCCGAAGGCACGCAGAGAGCGCTTAAAATGTTTGTGAAAAATATTTTGAACTCGGCGCGCATAGAGGCGGGAAAGCTGAGAATTGAGTTTTCCTTCTTCCCCCTCAGGGAGCTGATACAGGAGTGCCTTGAAAACCTTGAAGTCCAGATAACGCAAAAAAACATAATTTTAGAAAAATTATTGCCGCCGGAACCGCTGCCGGTCAAAGCGGACAGGGAGCTTATGATGCTCGTAGTAAGCAACCTTATAGGAAACGCCATCAAATACACTCCGGCCGGCGGTAAAATAACCTTAAGCGTGGGCCATGAAACGGGAAGCGGAGGGAAAGCGTTTTTTTCCGTTGAGAATACGGGAAGCGGCCTGAACAGGGAAGAGCTTGCCAGAGTTTTCGACACCTTTTACAGGACTGAAAACGGAAAAGCCTCGGCTGAGGGTTTCGGGCTGGGACTTAAAATTTCCCAGGAAATACTCCTGGCCCACGGCAGCCGCCTCAATGTTGTTTCCGAGCAGGGGAAATCAGTTAAATTTTCTTTTTTATTGGACGCGGCTCCGGCGCCCGCGGGCGGGTCAATTTCCTAAGTCATTTTCCCGAATCGCCTTTTTTGTACGGTTCAAAAAGAGAAAGCAGAAGTCTGCTTATTTCTTCGCTTACGCGATAAACCAGCAGGCCCGCCTTGACGAGAAAAAACATTGTAGCCGCCAGGAACAAAGACTGATAAATCCATTCAAAATTCCTGATAAACGGAAACACCGCATCCTGAAAGGCGTAGTAGGCGAATAGCAGGGCCAGAATTTTGACCATATGAGAAAAAAGCTCGCCGGCGCCGCCCAGGCGCTCAAGCAGGCTGTCAAGGGGCTCCTTTGCTTCGGAACCGAAACCCACGAAAGCCATTAAAGCCAGCAGAGAAATAACGGTATTCAGAAAAACCGACACCGGCAGCTTATCCGTAAAAAAAGGCAGGGACTTGGCAAACGGAAGTATATCGATAAACCAGGAAATCAAAAAAAGCGCCAACAGCACCACCAGCACCTTTACGGCTTTTACCAGCAAGGCTTTGAGCGATTCTTGTTTATTCATAGACCCCTTTTTGCCTGTTCCACTATCCGAATTCTTCAGTTGAAGAATTCCCCCTCGCAGTGCTCGTGGACCGCTGCGCGGTGGATACATCCTCGTGAATTTACGCGCATAGCGCTGGAAATTCACGACCCGCTCCTGCGGGGAATCATAGATTTTTTATCCGCCTATTTTCCGATGAAAATCGGCTTTACTTGCAGGATTCGGGTTATAGAAATATAACTAAAAAAGCCGGCGCCTGGCAACAGTTAATTAAAAATCAGCCGGGCGTTATTAAAATTATATTGAAATGTTCAGCTTATTTGTGTTATGATAAGACCACTAGGGCGCACGGCAAATCCGCCGGCGCGTGGAGGACGTTTTATGATCGTAGAAAGAACCGAATTCAAAGGCCAGCCGGTATTGGTGCTTAAAAGGAACGAAAACGATAAATATCCGTTTTCTTTCGGCCTGTCTAAGGCCCGGCTCGTAATTGAAGCCATAGAAGACATAAAAAAATTCGTGGCCGAAAACGAACCCAAAGAAGAGAAAAAATAATTTTTTCTCCGCGTTGTTAAATGCCGCATGAAACCGTGACACGGTCAGCAAGAGAATTGGCCGTCGCCGGGTTTTATGACGGCATTTTTCGTTTTTACGAGTCCGCGAACTCCTTTTTGACGCTCGGCCTCGACCGCTGGTGGCGGGTCCGCGCGGCAAACACCCTTAAAACCCTTTCCCCGGACGCTTCCACAGCGCTTGACGCCTGCGCGGGCACCGGCGATTTTTCAATTGTCCTTTATAAAACCTACGGCGGCGCGCTTAAAGTTACCGGCGCGGACCTGAGCCGCGCCATGCTGTCAAAGGCTCGCTCAAAAACAGATAAAATAGAATTTGTGGAGGCCGAGGCAAAGGCGCTGCCCTTTCCGGATAATGCCTTCGACCTGGTGACGGTTTCCTTCGCCGCGCGCAACCTAAATATTGACCGGCAGCTTATGACCCGGGCCCTGCGGGAATTCGGGAGGGTACTGAAAGACGGCGGGGTTTTCCTCAACCTTGAAACCACCAGGCCGGAGAATCCGCTGGTTAATTTAATTTTCAGGGCCTATGTAAAAACGGTTATAGGGTTGTTAAACCTGGTCTCGCCGGCGAGCAGGACTTCCTATACTTTCCTTAGAAACACCGTTCTTGACTTCTACGGAGCGGACGAATTTTCCGCCCTGCTCCTTGAAGCCGGATTTAAATCCCCCTCATATAAAATATTATTCCCCGGCGCGGTAGCCGTCCACACCGCGGCAAAGTAACGGACTTTAAGTCGGTTCCAGGCGGAAAGCCAGAGTTTTAGCCTCTTCTATGAAACCTGGATAATCATGCGGGCTTACCAATCCACAGCCTTTATAAAGCAGCAGATAGCGCCCTGCGCCCTGCGCGCTCCACCCCGACTCCTTAGTAAAAAGAGTCGCGGTTTCACGGTTAAAGACCGCGTGCAAAGCGACGACATCGCTCCCGTAAAGTTCAAGTCCGGCGGGAAAACGGGCAAAAGAGGAAGTGTCCACAGGCTCAAAGCCGCTAAGGTCCGGTTTGTGCGCGGCGTCGTCCGCCGCCAGGTAAAAAACGGGGAATTGCGTTTTTTTAAAACCGAACAGCGCCACCGTGCCCTGCCTATTTATCTGTTTTTTCGCGTCCCCGGTTAAGCATATATAATCAAAAAAGTACGCTTCAAAACCGTCTTCATGCGGAAACCGCAGTAAATTTTTCCCGAAACCCCTGCCTCCCTCTATAAACAGCGGCAGCCCGGTGTTTTCAAGAAGCTGCAGTTCCGGGCCATATTCCTCAAAATCAACAGCAAGCCCTTCCGCAATTTTAACCAGGGCTTTTCTGCGCTTTGCCTTGTGCCGCTTTAAAATAAAAAAGACCGCGGCTGAAAGCGCGGCCATGGCCAATACAAGCAGGTAAATTTTGTTCATCTCTCCCCCTGACCCCGAGAAATTCCGCAAGTCCCAAGTGAATTCTGACTTATTTCGGCTGTTTTTTCAATTGTAATTTGTCTGTAACCTGTATCTGTTGCTTGTGGCCTGGCCGTTTGTGGGCCAGAGGCCATTTGAGACGGCACCTCCAGTGACACCGGCCTGTTGCGGCCTCTGGCGCTGTCCGCGACCGAGGATTGTTACCTGTAACTTGTGACTTATCTGTGCTTGCGGCGATACTCGGCTATTTTCAGGCGCACGGCGGCGCGCCTGAGAGCCGCCTGAGCGGAATCCAGGTCCAGGTCGTCCCCTTTCACGCTCAGCGCGTCCTTGGCCTTGCGGTAGGCCTGCCGGGCGCGCTCTTCGTCTATTTCTTTGGCAAGCTCGGCGGCTTCAGCGAGCACCAGAACCTTGTCCTTGTTTATCTCTGCGAATCCCCCCAGCACGGAAAAATCGCCGTGTTCATGGCCGGCTTTGTAGCGGAGCAATCCCTCTTTAAGCTGCACCACCGTGGAAATATGGCCCGGGAAAACGCCGAGCTCGCCTTCAAACGCCGGGAGAGAGACGAAAGAAACTTCCTTGTTCGTGAGCGCGGCTTTCTCCGGCGTAATTATGGAAAGCGATAATTTATTCTTCATCCGAATTCCCCTTCAAGTGTTCCCCTGTAACCGGTTACCGATTACTGGTTACTGGTTGCTTTCGCCCTTTCAAGCACCTCGTCAATGGAGCCGGCCATGTAAAACGCCTGCTCCGGAATGTCATCAAGCTTGCCGCTCAGTATTTCGCGGAAACTGCGGATGGTGTCTTTGAGCGGCACGTACTTGCCCGCCCTGCCGGTAAACTTTTCCGCAACGAAGAACGGCTGTGAAAGGAATTTCTGCATTTTCCTGGCCCGGTTGACGGTGCGCTTATCCTCGTCGGAAAGCTCGTCAATGCCCAAGATCGCTATGATATCCTGCAATTCCTTGTAGCGCTGAAGTATTTTCTGCACTCCGCGCGCGGTTTCGTAATGCTCGCCCCCCAGCACTTTGGGGTCGAGTATCCTTGAAGTGGAATCCAGCGGATCCACCGCCGGATAAATGCCGAGCTCTGAAATAGCGCGCGAAAGCACTATGGTGGCGTCAAGGTGCGTGAACACATTGGCCACGCCCGGGTCGGTCAGGTCGTCGGCCGGCACATAAACCGCCTGTATGGACGTTATGGAGCCTTTTTTGGTCGAGGCGATGCGTTCTTCAAGCCAGCCTATCTCGGTGGTCAGCGTGGGCTGGTAGCCCACGGCGGAAGGCATGCGGCCCAAAAGCGCCGACACCTCGGCGTTAGCGAGCACATAGCGGAAAACATTATCCAGGAACAGCAGCACATCCTGGCCCTTTGAATCCCTGAAATACTCCGCTTGGGTAAGCGCGGTAAGCGCCACGCGGGCCCTGGCGCCGGGAGGCTCGTTCATCTGGCCGTAAACCAGAGCCGTCTTTGAAAGCACTGTGCTGCCGTCGGAGAGCATGGAGTTCTGCATATCCAGCCACAGGTCGTTGCCCTCGCGGGAACGCTCTCCGACGCCGCCGAATACGGAGTAGCCGTGGTGCTCGCGCGCCACATTGTTTATCAGCTCCATGATGACGACGGTTTTTCCCACTCCGGCTCCGCCGAACAGCCCTACTTTTCCGCCTTTCATGAACGGCGCCAGCAGATCTATCACCTTTATGCCTGTTTCAAAAATTTCCGGGGATGTTTTAAGCTCGGTCATCAGCGGCGGCTCCCTGTGTATCGGCAGGAATTCCTTGGTGTCTATAGGGCCGCGGTAATCTTTGGGTTCGCCAAGAACATCTATAAGGCGCCCGAGACAGGCCTCGCCCACCGGCACTTTAAGCGGGGCGCCGGTGTCCTCGGCGGGAAGCCCCTTGCCAAGGCCCGTAGTGGAACCGAGTGTTATGGCGCGCACGGTATTGTCTCCCAGATGCTGCGCCACTTCGGCCACCAGCATAGCCTCGCTCCCGTTTTCCTTGTATTTTATCCGCAGGGCGTTATAAATGCCGGGCAGTTTGCCGGGAGCGAATTCTATATCCAGAACAGGCCCTATTATCTGCACGATTTTTCCGATGTTCATGTAAATAAACTCCTTTCAGATGCATAGCAATCTAGATGTGTAGCAATTTAGTAATCATAGGCATAGTCGTTCAGAAACCGGAATTATTTAAATTTAATCTTCCACCCTGCTATGCCTCTACGCATCTATGCGTCTGTGTAACTTTCCCCGCTATCCGCCCAGGGCTTCGGCGCCGCCCACTATTTCGTTCAACTCGGTGGTAATTATAGACTGCCGGGTTTTATTCATAATAAGAGTGAGCCCCTCTATAAGCTCCGCGGCATTTTTTGAGGCCGACTCCATGGCGTTCATGCGGGCGGCCAGCTCCGCCGCCTGCGATTCCAGCAGCACCCGGTAAAGCTGGGCTTTAAGCTGGCGCGGCAAAAGCGCCTCAAGCAGACGGGCCTTGGACGGCTCAAAATTGAAATCCCCGCATTTAAGCTCAATGCCGCTTGAGAGCACGCGGCTTTTAAGCGGCAGCAGATCGTCGGTAACTATGCGCTGGGCGAGCATGGACTTGAATTCATTGTAAATGAGCGCTACACGCTCAATATCGCGCCCGAGAAAAAGCTCAAGCACCTTTCCGCCCAGTATTTCTGCCTTGGCGTAATCAGCTTTGGGAAAAATATTCACCATTTCAAAATATAACTCAAGATTAAGGCCTTTCAGGCGCTTCAGGAAATCCCTGCCCTTCCTTCCCACCGCGATCACATAGATTTTCTTGCCGCGGTATTCCTTCAGCCAGGAGAGCGCCGCTTTAAACAGATTGGTGTTGAAAGACCCGCAAAGCCCCCTGTCGGCGGTTACGAGCACCAGGCAGACGGCTCCCGTATCAGGTTTTTCCTCGAACAATTTATAAGCGGGGGAAGCCTTAAAATCTTCCTCTCCCAGGTCGCAATAAAGGTCCCCGATAAGGCTGTCCATCTTATCGGAGAAGGGCCTCGCGGACAAAATACTTCCTTGGGCGCGCTTTATGCGCGCCGCGGCCACCATTTTCATGGCATAGGTTATCTGCTTGATGCTTTTAACCGAGCCTATGTGTTTTCTGATGTCGCGTATAGAAGCCATAATGTCAGTCTAGAGTCTTAGAGTCTCGGGGTCTAAGGGTCTTGGAGCCGGAGAATTTCAGTATCCGCGACGCTCAGACTCCTGACGCCCAGACTCTCAGACTTTTCCCCGCTTTTCCAGCTCTTTCACATAATCCGCTATGCCGTTTTCCAGGTTCCATTCGGGCCTGTAATTAAGGCGCGCCTTGGTCCGGCGCAGGTCCGCGTGAGTCTTATTCTGATAAAAGGCGTACGGATTTTCTATATACTCAGGGTCCAGGTTCAAACCAAGCCCCTTGTTTAAACAATCAACGACCTTGTTGAAATTTTCGGGTTTGCCCGAAGCCACATTGCAAACGCCGAAGCCAGTCGCGTCAAGGGCGTTAAAGTTGGCGCGCACCACGTCTTTAATGTATACAAAATCCCTCATCTGCTCTCCGAATTTGAAAATACGCGGGCGCTTGCCCGCTTTCATCTGCAGATAAAGCTGATACATCATGCTTGCCACTTTGCCCTTATAGGCTTCGCCAGGGCCGTACACATTAAAATACCTGAGCCCTGTTAAGGCCATATCCGGGTGGACGGCGGCAAAATCACGCGCGACGTTGTCCATTATAGCTTTGGAGAAGCCATAAACGTTCTCCGGCGCCGGCACAGAGTCCTCTTTCATGGGGCATCCGCCGTTGCCGTATACCCCGGCGGAGGAGGCGTAAACCACGGTCCTCACTCCGTACTGCGCGGCAAAGGCAAGCACCGCCTTGAAGCCCTCCACGTTCACCTGCATCATTTTTTTCTGGTCCATCACCGTGGTATCCGTGACGGCGGCTTCGTGGAACACGGCGTCAACTTTACCGACTTTGGCGAACCAGCCGGGGCTTAAAATGTCTTCGCCGATAACATCGCCTTCAAAACCAAGCAAATTCTTAAAATTCCCCGAGGAAAAATCATCCAGAACCGTCACCACGGCTTTGCGTTCGCGCGCCAGCGCGAAGGCTATGTTCGAGCCCACAAAACCCGCTCCGCCGGTCACCAGGTATTTCATTTTAGGCGTCTCCTATGCGAACTCTTTCTTGTATCGCTCCAAAGCGCTGGCCAGCCGTTCTTCCAGTTCTTTGCCGATTTCTTTCTTTTCAGAAATATCGGCGAACAGGTTAGAGTAGTTTTCCTTCATAAACCGCAGCAGGCCATCTTCATACTTCCTTACCTTATCCAGACCGACGTCGTCCCAATATCCTCTTGAACCCGCGAAAAGCGTTACCACCTGCTCGGCTAAAGTGAGGGGGCAATACTGGTCCTGCTTGAGCAGTTCCACCATACGCTCTCCCCTGCGCAGCTGATCAAGGCTGGTTTTGTCCAGGTCCGAGCCGAACTGGGCGAAAGCGGCCAGCTCGTTGTACTGGGCGAGATCCAGCCGCAGCTTGCCGGCTACCTGCCGCATGGCCTTTACCTGCGCGGAGCCCCCGACGCGCGACACGGAAATACCCACATTGACAGCCGGGCGCTGCCCCGAGTGGAACAGGGCGGATTCAAGGTAGATCTGGCCGTCGGTGATCGAAATAACGTTGGTGGGAATATAAGCCGACACGTCGCCCGCCTGAGTTTCGATTATGGGCAGCGCCGTCAAAGAACCGCCGCCGTTCTTGTCGTTAAGCTTGCAGGCGCGCTCCAAAAGCCTTGAGTGCAGGTAAAACACGTCGCCCGGGTAGGCTTCGCGGCCCGGAGGACGCCGCAAAAGAAGCGACATCTGCCTGTAAGCCTGGGCGTGCTTTGAAAGGTCGTCATAGATTATAAGTACGTGCCTGCCCTGCCACAGGAATTCCTCGCCCATGGCGCAGCCGGAATAGGGCGCGAGATACAGAAGCGCGGCCGGCTGGGCGGCTGAAGCGGAAACTATTATGGAGTATTCCATGGCGCCGTTTTCTTCAAGGATCGTCGCCACGCGGGCCACTGTGGATTCCTTCTGGCCTATGGCCACATAAATGCATATAGGCCTTGTTTCCGGCGGCTCGTTTTTCTGGTTTATAATGGCGTCTATGGCTATGGCCGTTTTGCCGGTCTGCCTGTCGCCTATTATAAGCTCGCGCTGGCCGCGGCCTATGGGGATCATGGCGTCTATGGCTTTGAGTCCGGTCTGCAGCGGCTCTTTTACCGGCTGGCGTTCCACCACACCGGGGGCTATTATTTCAACGGGGCGGCGCCTGTCCGTTTTTATCGGCCCTTTGCCGTCAATGGGATTGCCCAGCGCGTCCAGCACCCTTCCCACAAGTTCCCGCCCCACCGGCACGTCCATCACGCGGCCGGTGCGTTTTACTCTGTCGCCTTCCTTGATGTTGGAGTCGGCGCCCATTACCACCACGCCCACATTCTCCCTTTCAATGTTTAAAACCATGCCGCGCACGCCGCCTTCAAAATCCACCAGTTCCCCCACCACAGCGCGCTCAAGCCCGTAAACACGGGCAATGCCGTCGCCCATCTGCAACACCTGCCCCGTCTCGTTCAATTGGGCTTCGGGCACAAATTTTTCTATTCTGGTTCTGATGATCTCGGTTATCTCTTCGGGTCGTATCATTTCAAATACCGCCTTTAATGGAGCTGAAGAGCTGAAGCTCTGAAGCTCTGAAGTAAAAGAGGGAACAACCTTCAGCGCTTCAGCTCTTCAGAGCTTCAGCGCCGGTCTAAACCGCGAATAATTCTTTTTTAAGGCGCGCAAGGCGCCCTTTCAGCGAGTCGCCTATCAACCGATCGCCCATTCTTATTTCAAAACCGCCAAGCACACATCCGGGCGCCGCCTGCACCAGGTGAACTTTTTTGCCGGAGGATTTAACCAGAAATCTTTCAAGCCGCTTGATCTCCGCTTCGGTCAGGGCGTAGCGGGAATAGACTTCAGCTTTCATTACATCGCACCAGGCGTCAAAAAGCCTCGAAGCTTCCTGCACTGTCGCTTCAAAGAGGAAAAACCTGTTTTCCTTTACGAGGAATTCCAGAAAACCGCGCGCGGAACCGTAAGCCGCAGAGGACCCCATGATTTTTTCTATTATTTCTTCTTTTACGGCTCCGTTAATGACCGGGTGAGCCAGCATTTTCATGTAAGGGCCAACGGCGAAAAAGACCTTCTTCAGCGCCGTAATCTTGGCTTTAGCGGCGCTCTCAAGAGCGTGATCAAAACCCCGGCCGTCAAGGCCCATGTAAGCCCTGGCATAGCGATTGGCAAGCGTCTTGTCGGCCGATTTCATTTTCAATTCTCCGAAAGATTAAAAGATTTATTCGCTTTTTCAAGTTCGTCGATTGACTTGGCTATGAGCTGGGAATTGGTTTTCGGGTCAAGATGTTTTTCGATCAGTTTTTCAGAAACCGCCAGAGCAAGCCCTACGACCTTTTCCCTAAGCTCGCGCACTACCGCGTTTTTCTGCGAATCCGTTTCTTTTCTCGCCGCCGCCACTATTAAAGCCGCGCTTCTGTGCGCCTCTTCAATTATCCTTTCTTTTTCTTTTTCGCCTTCGGCTATTGCCGAATCGAGATGGCGGGAAATCTCGGTTTTAATCTCGGCGAATTTAATTTCCAGTTCTTTTTTTATTTTTTCAGCTTCGGCCCTGGCGCTCTCAGCCGCCTCGAGGTCGCGCTTCAGCGCGCTTTCCCTGTCCTCCACCGCTTTTAAAAGCGGCTTCCAGGCGGTCTTTGAAAGCACGAGGACCAGCAGGACAAAGCAGGTTATTGTCCAGAAGGTCAGGCCGAATTCCGGTTTAATTAAGGCTTCCATAAATAACTCCAGTGTAGAGTATAGAGTAGATAGTGTAGAGAGAAAGCCAAAAACCCAAAACGTGAATCTGTGATCTTAAATATCGAATCTTCTATGTCTCTACACTATCCACTATTAACTCTCAACTGCTTATTTGTGCGCTTCGGTCTGCGCGGCTTCGGACGCCGCCGGAGCCTGGGGCATGCCGAAATTCATAACCGCGAGCAGGCAGATGACCAGCGCGAAAAACGCGAGGCCTTCCACCAGCGCCGCCGCTATGATCATGGTGGTGCGCAGCGCAGGGCCCGCTTCCGGCTGGCGGGCCGTGCCTTCAAGGGCGCTTGAGGCCAGCTTGCCTATGCCGAGACCGGCGCCCACAAGGGTGAGGCCGGCGCCAAGCCCGGCTCCTATATAGCCAAGTCCAAGGAATGTCAAGTCGTTCATATTTCAGCTACCTCCATAATTTTAATATCAAACCAAAAATTTCCTGCTCACCTTCCCCATCCCCTATACGCCAGCCCCTATCCCCTGCTGTTAGTGCGGGTGCATTGCCGCGCCCGTGAAAATAGCGGTCAGGAAAGTGAACACATAAGCCTGCAAGAACGCCACGAATAATTCCAGCAACAGGATAAAAAGCACCAGGGCCACCGATATCGGCGCCACGCCGAACCCGATAGCCAGGCCGAACGACCCGAAGATGAAAATAAAACTTATGAAAGCCAGTATTACTATGTGGCCGGCTATCATGTTGGCGAAAAGACGGATGCACAGGGCGAAAGTTTTTGTGACCAGGCCTATTATCTCGATGGGGAAAAGCAGCGGGTAAAGCCAGAGCGGCACGCCCTTCGGGACGATGTGCGCGAGGTAAGAAAAAAGCCCCTGTTCCTTTATTCCGGCGAAGTTAACGAGCGCGAAAGTGGTAAGCGCCAGCCCCGCCGTGACGGCCAGGTTGCCGGTGGCGGTGGCCCCGAACGGGACGATACCCAGCAGGTTCATTGTAAGGATGAAGAAAAACAGGGTGCAAAAATAACCCACATAGGCCGCGCCTTTGCGGCCAAGATTAGGCAAGACCACCTCATCACGCAGGAAAAGCACCACTATCTCGATCATTGCCCGGAACGGAGCAAGCGCCAGGGAGCGGCTGCGTATTATGAGAGGGAAGACCACAAGCAGTATGAAAGCCGCGATGCCCATCATAAGCAGGTGTTTTGAGACCGGAAACTTCAGCGGCCCAAGCGAGGCCCAGGCCCACACATGGTCAACAACGTGATGTTCAAGTATCTCTTTTAATCCCATGTTTTTTAAGCGGAATGACTTCAAAAATCAGCTGAACAAGTATAAGAGAAATCGCGAACGGAACTATAATTATATATTTTTCGCGGCGCAATAACCAAACCGCCCCGGCCAGAAAGACAAGACGGTACAGCAGCCCGCCCACAAATACGGAATAAAAAACAGGGGCCGGCGAGTTAAGCGTTTTTTTAAGCGTCCAGCGGGCCAGCGCCCCGTTGAAGGCCCCGGCGGCAAGCCCCGCAAAGACAGCCATCCAGACTGAATCCATTACTCCCCTTCTTTTTTGAAAAGTTCCCTGATGACCAGATAAAACCCCGCCGCCATACCGCCGGCCGAGCCGCCGAGCATGAGCCAGGGAGAAGTCCCTATTTTCTTGTCCAGCCGATAGCCGGCCCAAAAACCAAGCAGCACGCTTACGGCCAATTCCAGGCCTATCTGCGCGTATTTCCAGTAATTATCCTCCGCGTTTTTCATTTATAAAATTCTATCATTTTCAAAATGTGCCCGCTGAAAAGACACAAGACTGAGATTATCAGGTTCAGCGGTTGAATTCCAGGACATTTTTGGCGCAGTATCGGTGAACTCTTTCCTGCGGCCTCAGACGGCTAACCTGAAAGTTTCAGTTGAAACTTTCCCTTCGCGGAGCTCAGGTGCGCTTCGCGCGGCATACACCTTCGGAAACCTGGCGCGCATTGCGCTTGGTTTCCGACCCGCTACTGCGGGGAATCCTGCAATACTTCTGTTCACCTGATTTCTCAATGGAAACCCGGTTGGACTGCAGGATTCAGGCTAAGACATAAAAGATAACCCGGAACCGTGAACCGCTGAACCCTGAACCAAAAACAGCGAACCCTGATGCCGCGAACCTGAGCAGTTACAAAACTCCGCTAAAATGTTAGAATCAATTTCATGGACCAGGAATTCAGGAAAAAAATACTTATCGTGGATACGGAGGCCGTCCCGGCCGGAGAACTTAAAACTTTTCTTGAGGAGAATGATTACAGCGTCCGGCACACCGCGGATTACCAGCAGTCCATGACGACCATCCAGGACTGGAAACCCGACCTGGTAATTTTAAACATTCTGATCCAGGCCTTCAATCCGCTCGGTTTCATAGGCGACATAAGAAAAAACCCGTTCACGGAAAAACAGAAAATAATAATTTTTTCCAAAACCCCGAAAACCGAAATAGTGACCGGCCCCGCCCCCAGGGTGACAGGCTACCTCACAAAACCGATCGACTTTGAAGAACTTAAGGCGACCCTGGCCAAAGCGCTCAGCGGAGTGGACACACGGGAACACCCCGCGATCATGATAGCCGATGACGACGAAGAATTTTCCGACCTGGTAAAAATGTTCCTTGAGGCTAATAACTGCAAGCCGGTGATCGCGAACGACCCGCTGAAAGTGATGCAGATGCTTAAAGAAACCCGGCCGCGGGTTCTGCTGCTTGACCTGATGATGCCCGGCATGGACGGCTTCAAAATAATGGAGGAAATGCAGGAAGAAACGGAAACGGCGAAAATACCGATTATAGTTTTAAGCGGCCTGCGCCTTGAAAATTTTCAGGAGTGCGGCGTAATTACGGGGCTCCCCGAAATAGTGACCAGGGAAATGCCGAAAGAATTGCTTTTAAAGCTGATAAAAGAACAGACGCAGAACGACCGTTCCGCGCCGGCCGGACAAAGCGAGCCGCGTATCGCCGCGAAGCCGCGCGTGCTGATAGCCGACGACCAGACGGAACTCTTAATGCTGATAAAGGAAGCGGTGGAAAGCGCTGGCTTTGAGGTGTTCACTGCCTCGGACGGCCAGGAAGCGCTTCAGGTAATTTTCGAAACCAGCCCGGATATAGTGGTGCTGGACTATAACATGCCTATTAAAAACGGCCTTAGCGTGGCCCAAAGCCTGAAGGACAACCCGCTGTTCGCCCATATCCCCATAATGATCTGCACCGCCTTCGGCGAGAAAAGCGCAAAGCTGAAAGGCCTCAGCATGGGCATAGACGATTACCTTATAAAACCCGTGGATACCGACGAGCTGATAGCCCGCATCCGCATGATACTCAAACGCAACAAACTGGTGCTGGACACCAACCCGCTGTCCAAACTGCCCGGAAACCCCTCGATACAGGCGCGGGTGGAGCGCGAAATACAGAAAAACCTTCCCTTTGCCGTGCTTTATCTGGACCTGAATAATTTCAAGGCCTATAACGACACTTACGGTTTTGAGGCCGGAGACCGCGTTATCAAGGCCACCGCGAACCTCTTGGTGAAACTTACCATCAGGAATGATAATTCCGAAGAATTTATAGGCCACATAGGCGGCGACGATTTTATAATTGTAACCAGTTTTGAAAAAGCGGAGGACCTGGCCAGGCGCATTACAGCGGCTTTTGACGAAATAGCGCCGTCCTTCTACTCAAAAGAAGACAGGGAACGCGGGACCATAGTTTCCACCGACCGTCAGGGTAATATTAAAAAATTTTCCTTCCTCTCTATCTCAATAGGCATAATCCACAACCGTCTGCGGCCGATCCACTCCTTCGCGCAGGTCAGCAACATAGGCGCGGAATTAAAAAAAGCGGCCAAAGCCGCCGAAAAAAGCCACTATGTGATTGACCGCCGCAGGGACTAAGATTTAAAATCGCGGATTCCAGATCAAGGTTTTTTGGCTTCCGCCGGATGTTACAGACACCCGGACAATTCCCCGTTCCACAACAACTATTGGGGCCTGCCGGGCGTGCCCAAACAAAACGCCGTCCGCTTTTACAGCGGACGGCGTTTAATTTATGGACCGGCTTATTTCGCGTGTTTGCCGATGAACTTCGCCAGTTCGAACATGGTCACCTGTTTTTTACCGCCGAAAAACTTTAGAAGCTTCTCGTCAGCGTTGATGTTCCTTTTGTTCTTCTTGTCCTGCAGGTTGTACTTCTTTATGTAGACCCAGAGTTTCTTCACGATTTCGGTGCGGGGTACCGGCTTGTTGCCGATGATGTCCGAGAGAATCGTGTCGGGTGTCATGGGGGCCATGAACTTAGAGTTCGTCTTAGCTGTTGCCATTTGTGTACTTCCTCCTTGAGATTACTGCTTTCCAATGCATATTAATCTATTTTTCCACTGTTTTGTCAATAGAAAAAATAAACCGGCTCTTTTAAATCCGGGGCCCGGCCTTTACAATAGCCCCATTGGTAACACCGAATTTGGCGAAATTTTTGGTAAAAAGGCCGGCCAATTCCAGATATTTAGCCTTGTAGGCGGCCTTGTCGGGCCATACATTTTCCGGGTTGAGTATATCCGACGGCACTCCGGGGCACTCAAGCGGCAGCTCAAAGCCGAAAACAGGGTCCCTGCGGAATTTAGCGCCGGAGAGAGAACCGTCAAGAGCGGCGTTTAAAAGCGCCCTTGTGTTTTGAATGCTTATGCGTTTGCCCACGCCGTACGGCCCGCCCGCAAGCCCCGTGTTTATAAGCCAGCAGTGCGCGCTGTTCGCGCGCATTTTCTTTTCAAGCAGTTCGGCGTAAACGGAAGGATGGTGGCTCATGAAAGGCGCGCCGAAGCAGGCGCTGAACGTGGCCCTCGGCTCTTTAACGCCTATCTCGGTATTGGCCACCTTCGCCGTATAGCCTGAAATAAAGTGATACATCGCCTGTTCATAGGAAAGTTTCGCGATAGGTGGCAGAACGCCGAAAGCGTCGTAGGTAAGCATCACTATGTTCTTTGGATGGCCGAACACCTCTCCCCTGATCGCGTTGTTTATGAACTCAAGCGGATACCCGGCGCGGGTGTTTTCGGTAAGCGAGCCGTCATTAAGGTCAAGCTCGCGCGTTACAGGGTTGTAAACCACATTTTCAAGCACCGTGCCGAAACGCCCCGTGGTCGCGTAGATCTGCGGTTCGGCCACCGGAGAAAGGTTTATAACCTTGGCATAACAGCCGCCCTCAAAGTTGAAGATCCCGTCATCCGACCAGGCATGTTCATCATCGCCTATCAGCCGCCGCTCCGGATCGGAGGAAAGCGTGGTTTTGCCGGTGCCTGAAAGTCCGAAAAATATGGCCGTGTCGCCTTTGGGGCCCAGATTGGCCGAGCAATGCATGGGCATTACGCCTTTTAGAGGAAGCAGGTAATTCATTATGGTAAAAACGGACTTCTTTATCTCGCCGGCATAGCCGGTGCCGCCGATAATCACGAGCTTTTGCCTGAAGTTGACCAGAATGAACGTGCCGGAACGGGTTCCGTCAACTCCGGGGTCGGCTTTGAAACCAGGGGCGGCAATAACAGTAAACTCCGGTTTTACCGCCTCGCCCGCGGACGGCTCTATAAACATATTTTTGGCAAAAAGGCTGTGCCAGGCGTACTCGGTTATGATCCGCACACCCAGGCGGTTTTTGGGGTCGGAACCCGCGAAACAATCGCGGACATATATATCCTTGTCCGAAAGATAGGTCGTAATTTTTCCCGCGAGGGCGTCGAATTTAGTTTCTTCAAAGGGGACATTGTAATCCCCCCACCAGATATGTTTCCGGCTGGTTTCTTCTTTTACCACAAATTTGTCCTGAGCGGCCCGTGCGGTGTGGAAGCCGGTTTTAACGGCAAGCGCGCCTCCCGCGGCTATCTGCCCCTCTTTCTTTGAGACAGCGTGCTCGTAAAGCTCCGGTGCGGAAAGGCTGCGGAATATTGTTTTTGAGGTTTTTACGTCAGGCAATACGGTTGATGTTTTGGTTTCCATAGAGTCCTCATCAGGAGTCAGAAGTCAGAATATAGTAGACAGAATTCAGAATACCGCCTCCCGACTACTGACTACTGTCTACTGTATTCTGTATTACTCAATCCAATATTTTCCTGATTCGCTCCACGCCCTCAACGATGTCTTTTTCAGCCCCGCAGTAACTTAAGCGCAGATGCCCCTCAAGCCCGAATTCTATGCCGGGCACGGCAACAACCATAGCTTTCTCAAGCAGCATGGCGGAAAGTCTGGCTGAATCGCTGTCGTAAGCGCTGAAATCGGGAAAACAGTAGAAAGTGCCCTGCGGCTTATGCAGCTTAACCTTTTTCAGCTTGGCAAGTTCCGCCAGCATGACATCGCGCTTTTTTTCAAGGCCGGAGCGCAGGTTTTCCACAAAATCGTCAGTGCCGCGAAGCGCGCCAAGGGCCGCTTTCTGGCTTAAAGCGGAAGGGCAGGAGGTGATCTGCGCCTGGACCTTCGCCATGGCTTTGGTAATGGCTTCGGGTCCCACACTCCAGCCTATCCTGAAACCCGTCATGGAATAAGTTTTGGAAACGCCGTTTACGGAAACAATTACCGAATCTTCAAGGCCGCGTTTTGAAAATGAAAATGCGGACGGCGCCCGGACTCCGTCAAACATCAGGCGGTTGTAAATATCATCCATAAGAAGGTAGATATTGCGGTCTTCGCAGATTTCCACCATCTCCCGTATAAACTCCGCATCATAAAGCTGCCCCGAGGGGTTATTGGGACTGTTTAAAAGCACCGCTCTGGTATTTAAGGTTATATGGGCCTCAATGTCGGCCACCGTCGGCACAAGCCCGCCCGGACGCGGCGGCACCGCCACGGGAGTGCCGTAAACCATTTTGACCATTTCAGGATAGCTTACCCAGTAGGGGGCCGGAAAAACCACCTGGTCGCCGGGATTAATGACCGCCATCAAAAAATTGTAAATGGCCTGCTTGGCGCCGGAAGAGACGACAATATTTTTTGGCGCGGGCTTAAGGCCGTAATGTTTTTCGGTGTAAAGACAGAGTTCTTTTTTAAGTTCCGCCGTGCCGGCGGTCGGGGTATATCGGACAAAACCGGCGGAAAGGGTTTTTTCAGCTTCGTCGCGCGCTCCTGAAGGGATTTTTTCTTCCGGCTCTCCCCCTCCCAGGTGTATAACCGGCTTTCCCTCGGCTTTCAGGTTCCCTGCCAGCTCATTGAGCTTTAAGGTAGCCGATTGGCCGATAGACATCGCGAGTTTGCTGAGGTTCATATATAGGGGAGCGAATAGCGATTAATAAATAGTGAAGAGCGCTTAACCGCCGACTATCTACTGAAAATCTAAGGCGCGGGCGGGAATCGAACCCGCGAATAGCAGTTTTGCAGACTGCCGCCTTACCACTTGGCCACCGCGCCGTTATTGTTACATATTACAAAACTTGGCATAAAGAAAAAACTGCCGCCCGCCTCATTTGCTAAAATTAGGGAAGAGATTACAGCGATAATCCACAACGATTACGGCGATGGAGAATTTTATGAGAAAACTAATTTTGACAACAGCATTAATCGGGTTTGGCGCGGTCGCACGCGGCGAGATCATAACCCTTAAAGACGGCACAAAAATAAACGGTGAGATTACCGGCGAAATGGACGGCATGGCGCTTGTAAAAACAGAATACGGCTCTCTTACCATAAATAAAAAAGACATACTTAAACAGGCCCCGGACGCTGTCGCCGTATCAAGCGCCGTTATCGCCCAGGCCGCGGCGGCTGCCACGGGAGAAACCCCTGTCGCAAGCCCCGCGCCGGCGCGGGCAAAATTCACTTTTATAACCGTAAAGCCCGACACCTCCACCGTGCAGATGTTTTATTACGAGGGTTCGGTTGTTATAGCCACTGAAACTTTTTCGGCCGCCGGCGCCCCGCTTGGCCTCGAAGGGGCCGTCAAGGACGCCGCCTATACGGAATATTACGACACCGACGCCCCGAAAACAGTAAAAACCATGGCAAACGGAAAAGTCACCGGGACGCTTAAGGCCTTTTTTCCGAACGGAGCGCTTCAGACTGAAGCGCAATACTCCAACGGAGTCCTTGACGGCCCGGTCACAATACGCGGCGAGACCGGGATATTGCAGTTTGAGCAGAGTTTCAAAAACGGCGTGCCGGACGGCTGGTTCAGGCAGTACGACGCCCAGGGCAATGTAAAATCCGCTACTCTCTACACCGACGGCCGCGCGGCCGAAAACCCGGACCGGGCCGGGCCAAAACCGGAACCCCGGCAAAAGGAATCCCTAAAAGAGCCGGGGAATGAGTCAATGGTAACGGCAAAAGCGCAGAGCCTGGCGCGCGGCGAACGCTTTTCCTTTTACCTCAACAATAAATATATCGCCCGTATACACCTGGACAAGGAATTCAACATCGTGGGCAAAGACGGCAAAGCGCCGGACGGGACCGTTCAGGTGTATTCAAAAGACGGCAAGCTGGAAAAAGAATTTGTTTTTGAAAAAGATGAGGTGAAAATCCTGCGGGTTTACGAACCCGGGGGCGCGCTGAAGGCCGAATACGGCTACCAGGAAGACAAAGCGGTAAAAAAATAAACAGTTCTATGACGCAAAAAAAGGCCGCCCCTTTACTGGGACGGCCTTTTTAAATTACTGGGCCCGGTAGGACTTGAACCTACGACCCAGCGATTATGAGTCGCTTGCTCTAACCAACTGAGCTACGGGCCCATTAAATCCGTTATTAAACCCCAACGCAATCGCTGTAATCGTTTTTTTAATCCGTGTAATCACGCGTCTGCGAAAGACTTTGCGAGCAGACATTATTTTATCACTTTTCCCGGGTATTTCCAAACAGAACCTAAAACCGGGGGCCCCGGTTTTTTTATACAATGAGTTTTGTCCGGCTGCGGTACGGGGAAAGGCTGATCAATGAACCATAAAACAAAAATACTTTTAGTTGACGACGAGTACGCCATACTTGATTTCATGATGGCGGCGCTTACCATCGAGGGCTACAGCGTAACCTGCGCCTCTGACGGCAACGAAAGCGTGGCAAAAGTAAGCGCCGAAAAGTTTGACCTAGCCGTGATGGACATCATGATGCCGGGCATGGACGGCATAACAGCACTCGGAGAAATTAAAAAGATAGACCCTGAAATAGAAGTTATAATGGCCACCGGCCACGGCACAATGAGCACGGCTATTCAAAGCCTGCGCAAGGGCGCCTTTGATTACCTTCGCAAGCCTTTCGAGATAAAAGAGCTGCTGGCCGTGGTTGAAAAGGCCCTGGAAAAACGCAGATTCAACGACCTCACTAAAGCCATTTTCTCCACCATCAAATCGGAAGAACTGCTGAGAATAATCATTGACTCCGTAACGCGCACGCTGAAAGCCGACGAAGCCGCGCTGGTCCTTTGGGACAAGGGCAGACGGCCTTACATAGCGGTGTCGGAAGGGCTTGAGGATGAAGCGCGCAAATTGTCACGACTTGAACTGTGCACGCGCGCCATGACCCGCTTCGCCAAGGACGGCATAAACCCCATGATGCTGATAGAAGAACCCTTAAGCGATGCCGAGATAGGCGCCATAACCGGCATAGGCGAAATTAAATTCACCATGCTGCTGCCTATAATGGAGGAAAACACTTTTACGGGAATAATAAATATCAGCCGCAGGCAGTCAGGAGAGCACTTCACGGAAAATGACATGCAGCGGGCCAAGATCTTCGGCTCACTGGTAAACCTGGCGCTCAGAAACTCAAATCTGTATAAACAATTGCAGGAAACTCAGTCGCAACTGGTGCAGGCGGAGAAAATGTCGGCCCTGGGACAGCTCGCCGGGGGTCTGGCGCACGAAATCAACAATCCTCTCTCGGGTATTCTGGGCCTTACCCAGCTTGTGCTGGAAAACTCCGACCAAAAAACACAGAATTACCAGGACCTGAAGGAAATAGAAAAGGCCGTGTTCCGCTGCAAGAAGATAATCTCGTCTTTGCTGTCCTTTGCCCGACAGGAAAAACCGCGCATGGAGCCGGTAAATATAAGTGAGGCGATAGAAGAAACCCTGGTGCTGTGCGCCCGGCAGCTGGAATTGAAAGGCATCAAAATAATCCGGGATTTCGCTCCGGAACTGCCGCAGGTAACCGCGGATTTTCAGCAGCTTATGCAGGTGTTTTTAAATATGCTGACCAACGCCTGGGACGCCATGGCGGACGGCGGCGTCCTTACCATAAGTACGCGGCTTACCAAGTCAGCCGGCGCAAGAACGGAAGTGGAGATCGCCTTTTCCGATACCGGACCCGGCATCCCCGGCGAAGTAATAAACCGCGTCTTTGACCCGTTTTTCACCACCAAGCCCGTAGGCAAGGGCACGGGGCTTGGCCTGTCAGTATGCCTTGGCATAATTAACAGGCATAACGGCAGGATTGAGGCACAAAGCCCCGTGAACGGCGGCTCCGTATTTAAAATTTACCTGCCGGTATAAAAATGATCAAAAAAATCCTCGTTGCGGACGACGAAGAAATTATCCGTAATTATGTGACGCGCGCACTTTCCAGCCGCGGCTACTCCGTGGGAACGGCCTCTGACGGCGCCTCGGCGCTTGCGCTGGCAAAAAAAGAAGAATTTGACCTTGTGATTTGCGACCTTAAAATGCCGGATATGCGGGGCGAAGAGGTGATAAGAGAGCTTAAAATACTGCGGCCGCGGACTAAAGTTATCCTGATCACCGGTTCCGTCTCCGACATTTCAAATCCCGTAACGCAAAGAGTGGCGGTGGAAGGCTTTCTTATAAAGCCCTTCGGCATAAACGAGATACGGGATTTGGCGGCGAAGGTGATCGGGGCGGGTGATTAATGTATCCCGCATTCGTCGGATACTTTACCCTCCTCCTCCATTATTGAATCGACTGTGTTTTTTTCATCCTCTGATAACTGAGGAACTGTTTCCGAGCGGTAGAACCGCCTGAGTAGTTCATAAAATTTTTTCCTGTTCCGGCTGTCCGTTATTTCTCCGCCCGGATTCCTTTTAAGACCGGCGCTGTTAAAACCCGGCTCCTTCATTTTAAGCGCCCAGTATTTGGCCTTGGCCTCAAGCGCGGCACTTTGGCGGGCGGCCAGCCGCGCGCTCCTGGCGCCACAGGTTTGAACGTCCCAGCCGGTTGGAGCGTCGCGTAAATCCCTGAATGAAAGATTAAAATCTTTGCCCAAAGATATGGGCGACATGGTTCCCAGTTCCGGCAGATCAAAGTCGTCGGACCACTCCGGCGGCACCATTTCCGGCTGCCGCTCAGCCTGGCCCTCGACAGTGTGCAGAACCGCGCCCGTGCGCGGGTCTATCAGCTTGGCTATTATCGTAAGATGCTCCGCGGTGCCGAACACCGTGCCCGTTATTACGGCGTCGCTGGTGTTTACCCCCTCCTCCCTGCCGCCGGGCGTTTTGCGGGTAACGCCGGCCAGTTCCAGTTTGCGTTCCCCCAGCACCCTATCCAGCTGGCCGCGTTCCAATAAATTAACTTTGCCGGATTGCGAAAGGCCGGCAAGCAGTTTTTCGGAAACATATTCGCTCTCCTCGCGCGAAGTCTGGGCCTTGCGCGAAAAGCCTATTACGGCTATGGTTTTTACTTTTTTGTCGGCGGAATATCTGGCGAAGTCATTCGCCATTGTCTTATAAACATCCTCGGAAGCGGAGGCAAAAAAGGCTCCCTGGAAGAGCGCGAGGATGGAGGTTAGAAAGATTTTCGCTGCCGCAGAGTTTTTTCCGTTCATAACCCCTCCATACCCGCAAACATACTATAACAGAGGGAATTATGAAAAAGAACAGATAATTGTCAAATTTTAATCAAATCGCGGGAAGAAGGGGTTAGTGGCCAGGGACTAGAGGATGGCGACGGTGTAAGGAATTCCTTCCCTAACCTCTATCCGCCAACCTCTATTCTCTATAGTTATTCGAATTTATATCCGTGGCCGGTAACGCTCACAATATGGGCGCCTATTTCAGCGCCCAGCTTCTTTCTGAGCGAGGATACATGCACTCCGACGGTATGCGGGTCATTGTAGCTGGCCGGGTCATAGCCCCATACGGCGTTAAGCAGGTAAGGCACGTCCAGCACACGGCCCTCGCCGGTTATCAGGGCGGTGAGCAGATCAAATTCCTTGCGGGTGAGCCGTATCACCTCGTTCTTTTTGGTGACGGAACGGGCAGCGGGGTCAATTACCATACCCAGCCTGGAAATCCTGCCGGTATCCGAACGGAAAGCTTCGTATCTTTTCATCACGGCTTTCATTTTGGCCAGCAGCACCGGAAAAGAAACGGGCTTTAAAATATAGTCATCGGCGCCCTTGTTATAGCCGGCAAGTATATCCTCCTCGGCTATTTTTCTGCCGGAAATTATTATTACGGGCACACCGGCCAATTCCGGCGTCTCTTTGATCACCTTGCACAAAGCAAAACCGTCCAGGCCTCTCATCTCGGCGTCGGTTATTACAAAGTCAGGGCTGTATTCCCTGGCCAGCATTACGGCTTCGGAACCGTTATCGGTATGCGCCACCTGAAAACCATGACTTTCCAGATAACGCCGGGTAGAGTCCAGCACCACCCTATCGTCGTCCACCAGCAATATTTTATTAAGCATAGAAAAACCAGAAGTATTATACTTTTTTATTAAAATCCGGCAGCTGCCCTGATCTATTAAAACCCCAGGGTGGCGGAAAGGCCGAGTATAACAAAAAGCCTGGTCCCCTTAACGGTGTTGAATTTCCCCGGAGCGACAGGGGCGATATCAGTGTTCCGGTTCTTTGTAAAATCCAGCCGCGTAAACGGCTCAAGCACCACATTGCCCCAGCCCCTCGAAAGCGCGAAAGACGCGTAATAACGTTCGGTCCCCGGCTTCAGACTGTCCCACTTGGAAAAAGCGGGCTGCCTGACATAGCCAAGCTCGTATTTAAAACCTGCCTTTTCACCGGTTTTCCTCTCGTGTCTGAAAAAGAGCTGCTGCAGGTTGCGCCCGTACGGGCTGCCGAATGAAAGCCCCTGGTGATCCTCCACCGGGTACCAGTGATGCGTATAAAACTGGCCGCTGACGCTTTGGAATTCAAGGAGGAAACGGTCGCGGTCGGTTTCGGCGACCAGGCCGCCGGTATAGGAATTCAGCATCAGCCTGAAGCCGAAAGGGAAAATATACTTTTCACCTTTGTGATTGCTTTGCCAGACAGCATTCACATCGGTACCAGCGTCCTCATAATAAAGCTTCGCTTTTTTAACGGAACCCGGCAGGAATTTTTCCGGCAGGTCAAAGGTTATGTCGCAACCCAGATAACCGTCGGTATCGTAACGGTTCCCGGGAACATTCTCGTTTGCGCCAAGCAAAAGTTTTGGATATTCCCAAAGTTTATACACGGGCCTGCCGGGCCCGCCGTAATAAGATGTCCTGGTCAGGCCCAAAGCAAGCGCGGGCCACGGTGAATACTGCGCCCGCACCGCAAGCAGCTGCGGAGGTTCGGAGCCGGAATCATTATCATAAAGCCAGCCGTTTAACGCCAGAAAATGCCAGTCGCCCAAAAGCCGCAGCGGTTTTTCATTGGCTATCCGCAGCATGGGGAACGGCGCCGCATTCTTTGAAAGCAGCAGGCCGTTTTCAGCCGGGCCTATATTAAAACTGTCTTTACCAAGCAGAACCGACAAGCCGGCGAACCTGACGCTGAAATAAAGCTTAAAGATCTCGGCGCGCGTGAAGTTATCTTCCAGACTCTGTTTCAGTTCAAGGTAAGCGCCTGTTCCTGAAGAGATATTCACCCGCGCGCTTTCAAACTCCAGCAGGTTCAGGCCCTGCTTAAGCTTTAGGCCCTCCTGGCCGGGCAAGAAAGCGTTTTCCGCGCTTGAGTATATCGCTTTTGAGGTAATGGCCGTGTTCACAACGCTTTCGCCGCGGCCCGCGGCCGGAAATAGAACAACCAGCCCAAAAACCGCAAGCCGGGATTTTAAATTTTTAAAGCTCATAGAGTACCGACTTAACGATCAATTGTCTCACACTTTGCTGTAAGCCGCCAAGTTGCCCGGCCGCCTAGCCGTCAAGCAGTCCAGCTGCCCAGCAGATTTAATGTGAAACCGGTGTCTGTCCCTGGTTTTTAAGTTTTTTGATTGCACTGGGATTGCCGGTGTAGGCGGGAACCAGCTGCCGGATCTTATTGATAATCGGGGCAGGGTCGGGAAGCTCGGAAAGAAGACTCAGCTCGCTCATCTGCTCTTTCAAAACAGCCATATCGGATTCTTCGGGAACCGCCATGAAAATATCGTCATGGCCGGTGTCTTTGCGCACGTCCTGCGGCCTGAAAAGCTCCTCAAAAAGCTTTTCCCCCGGCCTTAGACCGGTGTACTTTATCTCAATATCTTTGCCGGGCTCAAGCCCGTTTAAAACTATCAGGTTTTTGGCAAGCTCAACCACTTTAACAGGGGTTCCCATATTTAAAACAAAGATCTCGCCGCCCTTGCCCATGGAGCAGGCCTGAAGAATAAGCTGTATGGATTCCTCAACCGTCATAAAAAATCTTGTGGTCTCCGGATGGGTAACGGTCAGCGGCCCGCCGTTTATTATCTGTTCCTGAAATATTTTAACAACGCTCCCCGAACTGCCGAGAACATTGCCGAACCTCACCGACATGCATTTGGTGCCGTTAACCTCGGCAAAAGCCCTTACCACCATTTCGCCAAGCCTCTTTGAGGCGCCCATCACGCTTGAAGGCCTTACGGCCTTGTCCGTTGAAATAAACAGGAACCTTTCAGCCTTATACTTTACCGCGGCTTCCGCCAAAGCGTAAGTGCCCAGAGTGTTGTTCTTAATCGCTTCCTGCGGATTGGATTCCATCAGCGGAACATGCTTATGCGCGGCCGCGTGAAAAACAATATTCGGGGAATAGGTTTCAAAAATATTTTTCAGCAGGACTTCGTCTTTAATATCCCCCGCAACAGGAACGATCCGCGTGGGATAACCGATCTCCATTACTTCTTTTTCAATGTAAAAAAGGGCGGTGTTATGGTTTTCAAGCATCAAAAGACACTTTGGATTATATCTCAAAACCTGCCTGCACAATTCAGCGCCTATAGTGCCGCCGGCGCCGGTAACAAGCACGGTCTTTCCGGAAATTATCCCTTCCATGGCGTTCATATCCAGCATGATTTTTTTCCGCGGCAGAAGGTCGGAAAGCTCTATTTTCCTCACGGAAATTCCGCTCGCTTTATGGCTTAACTGTTCCTCAATGGTCGGCACGGTCTTAAACTGCACCATGCCGCATTTCCCTTTGGAACAAAGTTCCATAAGATCTTTTATAAGCTGGCCGCGGGAATGGTTGACCGCCACAATAACCTGGTCTATATTGTGCTCGGCAAGAACTTTAGCGAACACTTTCCTTCCCCCTAAAATCGTAAACCCGTGTATCTGTTGTTTCCACTTATGGGGATTATCGTCAAAAAACCCGACTATATTATAAGCGGCGTGCCGCACGCTGGTGAGATCACGAAGAACCGATTCCCCCAAGTCGCCGGCTCCGTATATCATCACGCGCGAAAGCTTTGCGTCTTTTTTCCAGTCGGAGGCTCTCCACTCCCGTGTAGCCCGTATTGAAAAACGGATGAAACCGATCATAAAAAGCGTCAGGACCGGGTCTATAATAAGGACCGCGCGCGGAAACTGGGTGCCCTGAACAAAAAGTATCAAAGCGACTATGCATACCTGGCTGTAGCCGACAGCCTTCATTATGGAGGTAAGATCGCTAAGGCTGGCATAACGCCAGATTCCGCGGTAAAGCCCGAAGTAACTGAAAGCAATTATTCTTGCCGATAAAATAACCACTATGGCGCCAAAGAAATGCGGCCATTCTTCCGTAGGCACTATAAAATCAAATCTAAGCTGGAAAGCCAGCCACCAGGAAACCAGCACCGCAACGGTATCCATGGCAAGAACCAGCCACTTGCTATTTTTGGTGCTCACGATTTTCATAATACCTTAATTCTACAATTTTACCGACAAGAATCAAATGTGACTAAAGTCACAACCCCTCTCCCCCCTCCAACAACCAGCAGCCAACAATTCTTTAGGCGGGATGTCAACACGCATGGTGCGGGATTTGAATATTTTAAATATTACATTCTTCCATCCCAACCCGGTCAGGCCAACCAGGAGTTTAAGAGCGGAACAATCCCTTGCGGGATCGGGCTAAAAGCCGGTTCCTTGCCCATTTCCCGCCTGGGATGACAGTCCGGGAAAAAAATAGAGACCAAAGCCCATTTTTTACGATTTCAAACTGAAGGCGGATTTAAAAAAATTACGGTCTAACTGGAGGTTTTTTTCAGCGGACTCACATTCTTACCCAGATTTGGCCTTATCTAGAGAATCTATCCATTTCTTTATCAAGTCTTTCATTTTCAACCCAGCCTGCCAACCTAATGCGGCCTTTATCCTTGAGGGGGTCCCTTTTACACAAACTAAATCCAGCGGCCTTAGGAGTGAATTATCGGTCTCTGTATGGGCCTTCCAATCAAGGCCGAACTCCCCAAAAACAGCCGCCAGGAATTCCGCCAGACTGTGGCTTTCGCCCGTTGACACAACAAAATCCTCCGGTTTATCTTTTGAGAGCATAAGGCGCATAGCCTCTACATATTCCGGAGCCCAGCCCCAGTCGCGCGTTATATTGATGTTGCCGAGATGTAGCTTCTCCCCTCTCCCTTCCGCTATACGCGCGGCAACGTTTATTATTTTTCCGGTCACGAAATCCCCCCCCCTCAAAGGCGACTCATGGTTAAACAGTATCCCCGAACAGGCATAAAGGCCGTATGCCTCACGGTAATTCCTCGTAAGCATTAAAGCCGCTGTCTTGGCTATGCCATACGGGCTCTTAGGATTAAACGGCGTGGATTCATTCGCCGGAGCATCGCCCCCGCCAAAGCACTCGCTGGATGCAGCGTTAAAGAACCTGGATTTAAGTCCGAAGCGTCTTATAACCTCAAGAACATTAAGGGTGGGCTTTATCACACTGTCAACCGTTTCCTCCGTACGCTGAAAAGAGAGGATCACCGAACTCTGCCCGGAAAGGTTATAAACTTCGTCCGGGTCCAGAAACTTCATGAGGGACAGAACTTCTGAATAATTGGTGGGATTCAGGTTCACAAGTTTAACTGCCCCATAAATCCCTTCTTTTTTATGATTTATGAAAGAGTTGTTTTTCAGCTCACGCGAAGTCCCAATAACCTCCCATCCTGACGCAAGCAGGGATTTGGAAAGATAAGTTCCGTCTTGACCGCTTACTCCTATTATGAGAGCTTTTTTCATGTGTTTTTCGCATTTCAGCGTTAGTAAATACAATTATGCTTGTTACAACAGGCGAAGTCAAACAACATTTGGATATTACAACAGACAAAGACAAGAATTTGCAACAACCAACAATTTTCTGTCCCATCGGGCTTCTCATGAAGCGCCCGCTTGTTCGGCCCGGACAGACAGGATAGAAGCCGCCCTGCCTCCCATGGTCATCCCCCAAATATCCGACCCTCAAACCTTCGTCGTTTCCTCCTAGTGCCTCACCCCTTTTCCAGTAATCGCCTGCAACGCGGTCATAAAGAGAATTTTAATATCAAAGGCAAAGGAGCGATGTTTCAGGTAATACTCATCATATTCAACCTTAACAGGAATAGCTAAATCATCCCGGCCGTTTACCTGGGCCCAACCGGTAAGCCCCGGAGTTATGCGATAAATCCCTTTGACGGTACGCAGAGTTATAAGGTCATCCTGGTTAAACAAGGCGGGCCTGGGTCCGACAAAACTCATATCTCCCCATAAAATACTGAACAATTGCGGCAGTTCGTCCAGGCTGGTTTTGCGCAGAAAGCCACCCAGCGGCGTTAAAAACCGTTCAGGTTCAATCATAAGGTGGGTAGCCATAGGCGGAGTATCAACGCGCATGGTGCGGAACTTGGGCATCTTAAAAATATCATTATTACGCCCTATGCGGTCAGACCAGTATAAAGCCGATCCTCGCGAGGTTAATTTTACCAACAGCACAAGTAAAAGCATGGGAAGGCTCAAGGCAATAAGCAGTAATATAGCCGTTGCAATGTCAAAAAATCGTTTCATAACATTAATATTTAAAAAAACCGGTGTCTGTCTCTAGTTTCCAAAGCCGCCTAGTTACTTAGTCGCCCAGTTGTTATATACCACTCCGCCGTCTCTCTTAACCCCTCTGTCACAGTAAATGGCGGCTTCCAGCCTAATTCGCGCCGGATCCTGCCGCTATCCACCACAAGAGAACCCAGAAGCCGGTCAACAGCTGTCGTTTTGCCGGTCAGCTTCCCCGCAAGCCGCATCAAAGCGGGCGGGAACGGAAAAAGGCGCGGCGGACGGCCCAAAGCGTTTGCCAACCTGCGTATCAGTTCCGGTGTAGATATATCCTCTCCATCGCTTACAAGATATGTGTTACCCGCGGCTGCGGTATGCGTACAACAAAGAATTATAGCGTTAACAAGGTTCCCAATATACACAAAACTTTTTCGGTTGCGTATTGACGCCAGAGGAAGCGGCAAGCCTTTGCTGACAACTTTAATAAGCGCGAAAAAGTTGCCAGGAGCTTCTGGCCCGTAAACAAGCGGCGCGCGTAGCATAACAGCTTCCAAGCCGGTTTCAGCAGAAATCCGGGACAATTTTTCTTCCGCCTCATGTTTTGAGACGGAATAGTAATTATGCGGTTGTGGGGGATCGCTTTCAATGTAAGCCCGCTCTCCAGAATTGTTGCCATTCACGCCCACAGTGCTCATAAAAACAATACGCGTTGCCCCAGCCGCCGCCGCCTGCCTGGCCAGATTTTCCGTACCTGTGACATTTACCCTGCGAAATGCTTCCAGCGGATCGGAGGCTGTTTCACGCATAACATGTACGCGTGCGGCCAAATGCACAACAATATCATCCTTTTTTAAGGCATTATGCCAAGCCGTACTGCCGTCAATCTTCCCTGAAACGAACACTTCCACCTCTTCTCGGATGGCAGCCTTTTGCTCCGGCTCCATAACGCATCCCAATACCTGAAAACCACTTTTTTTAAGCGCACGGCAAAGATGCCTGCCAATAAACCCCCCCGCGCCGGTTACAACTATCCGCATATGTTGTCCGCCCTTATATATTGCAAAAGTCTGTCATACAGCTTACCTATAAAAAACCGCCAGCGCAGGGGCACGCCGTTCTTGCGCCCGGCCTTAAAAATCTCTATATTCTGACGTAAAACATTCCCCGCGTTTTTGTTAGTGGCCCCGCCTAAACGCATCTTCATTATGGTTGCCGGTATATAAACGGATTTAAGTTTATAGCAATGCAGGAAGCGCAGCATCAGTTCAAAATCAGCCGCCAGCGGAAAAGACAGGTCAAACCCGCCGTGCTTCGTATATACCGGCCTGCGCGCAAAAAAAGTGGGATGAGGGGGCACCCACCCTGACAGAAAACAGCCGGGCGCGTAAGGGGAAGACTTCCAAACCCGCACGGGTTTATCAATATTGACCGGGGACACATATACCAAATCTCCGTAGCAGACATCCACCTCCGGGTTCTCAAACGCCGCAGCCACCCGGGCAAGGGCATTTTTGTCCGCATACATATCGTCCGAATTTAAAACGCCTACAATATCACCGGTTGCCAGTTTTATCCCCTTATTCATGGCGTCATAAATACCATTATCCGGTTCGCTTACAAAGCGTGATATTTTATCCCCGAAAGACGCCACAATGTCGCGAGTGCCGTCCACAGACCCGCCGTCAATGATTATATGCTCCACATCCTTGTAGGTCTGGGCTAACAGCGATTTTATGGCGTCAGCAATAGTGCCGCCGGACTTATAAGCCGCAGTAATAACAGAAATTTTCATTTTTGAACAGCGATTTTTTCCAGATATACAAAAAGCTGTTTTGCCTTATTTTCCCAATTAAAGTTTTCAAGAATATATTGCCTGCCCCTGCGGCCCATCTCCTGGCGTTCAATTTGGGTTTTGCCATACATAAGCTTCATGGCTTCAAAAAGCTTATCAGCCGTCGGCTCAATATAAAGCCCGCATCCTACTTTTTCCAGCTCCGTCCATGGTGTGCCGGTGGTGGTTATAACCGGGGTTTCGCAGGCAAGCGCCTCAGCCACCACATTGCTGAAGTTTTCGCTGTAGGAGGGCAGCACAAGCACATCAGCACGCCTAAGGAGCGCCAGTTTATCTTCTCCGTAAACTCCCTCCAGGCGCTCTATATTCTCTTTGGCATAATTCAAACCCATGCCTTTCAAATACCCCTGGTGATCAGGTCCTACTATGCAAAGCACATGCCCTTCCGCAGAGAAATCGGCACAAAACTTCCTATACGCCGACAGTAAGATATCCAGCCCTTTTTCTTTATTGGTCCGCGAAAGAAACAAAAACACTAAACGGCGGCCAAATCGTGCCCCGGCTTTGTCTCTGCCGGGAAGGTTGGCAAATTCTTCGGCATCAATACCATTTGAGATATTGATTACATTCTTAAAACCGAGATTTCTTATATTCTTCTCTTCTTCCAGGGAGGTAACCTGCACATACCGCGCCCTCCTCATAAGCGGCAAAGTGATTAACCTGATATAAAAATATTTCTTCCATTTTTTGTGCGCCATTGCCCATGGTTTAAGGCCCCCCCTTACAGCTACCATAAAAGGCTTGTTCAGGATAACTGCATACAAGGCTGCCAATGTGACCGGAAAAGTAAAAATTCCGTTTATCAGCAAAACGTCACAAGAACGAACATCGCGCCAGAGCCCGGCTATAGCCTCCAACGAGACAGCAAACCCATGAAAGAACAGCGAACGATAGCACTGGTCCCCTGGGGCCAGGTAAGGGGCACTGGCTTGCGGTGTACGGCTTACAGTGGAAAGGCGGAATTCCGCTCCCCGCCGTAAAAACTTAAGCATTTTACTGCCGCTCTCAACGACACCTCCAAAATGAGAATCCGGAAGATAATGGGTGTTTACAAACAGATATTTTGTTTTCACTTTAAAAATTCCGGCGCCGGGGAAATTTAACTTCCAATTTTATCTGGCGCACGCCCGCACATGACTACATAGCCCGAAACTTATTACGCCCGCTGCCCAACAAACCAATACTTTCCCGCGCGGACAAATTGATCGGCAATCTTTCTGCAAGTTCCTTTAAGCCCAAATTATATTCACACTTTCTTTTTGCGGGTTTCAATAATTTTAACATCAATCATGCTTTGATACAAGAATGAATGCAGGAAACAGTAAATGAATCCCGGCTTGCCGTCCATAAACCCCAATTTAAAGAAATAGCGGTATATAAAATAGAAAAAGGGCCTGGCCAGCAAAGGCAGTTTGTCCCAGATATTCCCCCTGACCCAGAGCTTGGCTTTAATTCCACCCGCCAAACCGCCGTCAGCCTCCCCCGGGAAGATCTTCCGCTCAAAATATGCGGCAGCTTCCCGGTCAGAGTTGTTGTTATGTTTTGCCACCCAGGCGAACAGAGGCTTATGATCACGATGCATAATAGGAGAAATTATTTCCAAACAAGCCCCGCTCAGAACCGCATATTCCCTGGCGCCGACCCCAAAAAACCGCACTGCCCGCGAGAATATTCTTTTTATCTTGGGATGCCCATACGCGTAGCGTAACTGTCGTCCCATAAAAATAAAACAAGGCTTTATGATTATACTGGCAAAGTTGACCCCGGAATCAAGGATTTGGCGAAACTCCTGTGCGAATTCAGGAGTTATATACTCATCCGCGTCCAAGAACAAGACTTTTTCATTGCGGATAGCGCAGTTAGCCAGCATCCAGTTGCGTTGGTCAGCCCAACTTTCAAAAGTGTTCTGGTAAACCTCAACCCCAGGATATTCCTTCAGTATTTCAGTGGTCCTATCCGTGCTGAAGGAATCGGCAACTATTATTTGGTTAAAGTATGGCAATACGCTTTCCACGGCATAACGGATATTCTCTTGCTCATTCTGCGCCATTATCAAAACTGTCACGGGAAGTTTATCGGTATCTGGAACAGAGGACGCACCGACAGGCCCTTCGTCCGTTGCACAAGCCTTCCGATATAACACCTTTGCATCAATCAGGCTTTGATAAAAAAATGCGTTCAAGTAAATATAAATAAAAGCGGGAACACCCTCTAAAAAACCCAGCGTTAGAATATAGCGGGCTGGAAAGTAGAGAAACGGTCTTGAAAGCAGCGGGAACTTATTCCATAAATTGGCGCGGACCCACAACTTGGAACGCTGCGCGCCTGAAAGCCTCGCTACAGGCAGCACATCCTTCCGCTTTTCCCGTGAAATAAAAAGCTCGGCTTCCCGGTCGGAATTATTATTATGCTTGCGTATCCACACAGATACCGGATTGCGGTCATGGTGGATATAAGGGCTCTTAAAGGTTATAGCAGGCCCATTAACCTTGGCATACTCCCTTGCGCCTTCCCCCACAAAAGAAAGCCCTTCTTTTTTAAAAACCCGGAAAGTCAACGGATGGCCATGCGCATACTTAAGCGTGCCGCCCAGAAAAACATATTCTCTATCCAGATAAATTGCCGAAAATTCAGCGCCGCTTTGCAAAACGCCGCCCAACTCTTTAACAAGCCTGCCGTCAATATATTCATCGGCATCCAAAAAGAACACTGTCTCATTGCGTATGGCGCAGTTAGCCAGCATCCAGTTGCGTTGCTCAGCCCAGCTCTCAAAAACATGCTGATAAACTTCAACTTCGGGATATTCTTTCAATATCGCCAATGTATTGTCCGTGCTGAAAGAATCGGCAACTATAACCTGGTTAAAATACGGTAAGACGCTTTCAACCGCATAGCGGATGTTCACCTCTTCATTCTGCGTCATTATAAGGACCGAGACGGAAAGCTTGACGGTTTGCGTGGTCATTTTGTAGTCAGGGAGTGTTTTTCCAGCAGTTGCCTGAACTCCGGCGAAGAATAAATCCGTACTTCCGCCGGACTTAAGCCGGGATGGCAGGGCACCACTATTTCTTCATAGCGTTTTGATTTAACCGCCACCAGGAAATTGTCCCACAATTCCAAAGCCGGATTTAAATCAATTCTATCCTGTTTATATCCGGGGCAGTTAACTAAAACCCTGGAATCGGCCTTAAACCCCAGACTCTTCGCCCTGAACAGGGAAAGATATGTGCGGGCATTGCCCCGCAACGAAAAATCCAACTGCGCAAAGGGGCGAATATCTCCGAAAAGACCGCGCTTTTTTGCGACCTCCATAACCGCGGGAAAAACCACAGGCAGCCAATGGATATTCATATGTGAGTCAAGAAACCGCACGTCAAAACCGTTAACTGCAAGTTTCTCAATTTGTGCGGTAAATTCCGAAATGATATCTTCCCGTGAAATCCTGCCCGCGAATATATGCACGGCCAGAGCCTTCTTGGATAATCCCCTCCCGCGCCCCATGCTCGCCAGTTTCGGAGTTAAAGGCGGAAATTCAGTTAAATACAAATGCGCGCCATATATGGGATCCTTCGGGCGCTCATTGGCAACAGGGTAGACTGAATCATTGGAAGCCAAAACCGAAACACCGCTGAGAATTCCGCCGGAAGCTAAAGAAGCGGTGGCCACATTGGTTTTCGCGCCCACCCCGTAATCATCAGCCATAAAACGCAGCTTCATGAAAGTATTGCCTCCAAACGATTTTTAAAACTATCAAAACCATACGCTTGCACCACACGCGACCGTAAATAATCTTTATCAAGCATGTTTTTGGGGATATTCTTTGTTAAAACTCTGACAATAGCATCCTTAATTTCGGCAATACTATCCGGGTCGATCAATAATCCAAGCTCTCCGCCCAAAACAGCGTCTACAGAGCCATCGCGGTTGCCGGCAATAACCGGTTTTCCGCATCCAAGCGCTTCCAGAAAGACTATGCCAAACCCCTCTTTCTTGCTGGGGAGAATAAACAAATCGCACAAATTATAGTAATCAGGAAGTTCAGAATCCGGAATAAACCCCGGAAATAATATTTTATCGCCAAGTCCATGATCCCGAACAAGTCTGCGAAGGCGGGGTAAATCATCACCGCTGCCGCCGGCAACATATTTAAGATCGGGAAACTTTAAAACCAATTCTTTTACACTGGAAATTATCTTCTCACAACCCTTATCCCCCTCCGATTTGCTTAATCTGGAAACCGAAAGGACAATCGCATCAGTTTCGCGAATTCCGAGCTTTTTCATTATTCCCCCGGATTTCAGACCCGGAGCAAAGCGCGCGGCATCAAATGTCGTAGGGAACAACAAGATTTGTTTTTGCGGATAGTTCGGCAGCTGGGAACAAATACGATTGCGAGTATAATTGCTAATGGAAAGGATATTTTTTGAAGCGGCAAGCGCCATTTTCTTGATCCGGGTCAAACTCCACACATCTACGCCATATGTAATAGTAATAAATGGAATCCCCTGTAACTTTTGCAGAAAGAAGCATAACGATGAAAATCCCACATGCCCGCAAATAATCAAATCCGGCTTATGCCGATAGACCGCAACAAACGTTTTACAGCCGAATAAAACTTGCCGGAACAATTTACCGAAGAATCCCACATTTCTTTTTTGCCAATCATTCAATGCCAATATGGAGAAAGAAACATGCAACTCCGCCAACGCTTTCACAAAAGATTGGTTAAAAACTTGTATTCCACCCTTGAAATCCGGATCTTCCAGTTCCGTAACGAGTAGCAGCAGTTTGTCAGATTTCATATGGATAAAATCGCTCGTCTATTTTACTCTGCTCCGGTCAAGCGCGCCCTCTCCCGAAACAGCGTCCCTAAGAAGCGCTACCCGGTTGTATATAAGCGCTTTATGCCCAATTGGCACAGTTTTGGTTCCATTCCGCTATTGAGTTATCTGCGAGGAATTTATAGCTACCCACTTATGGACACCTTTGGGAATTCGCGCGAACACCTTAATTATCCACCAAACAACCACGGCAACGACACAAAGACGCAAGGGGATCAGCAGATTCATAACCCAATGCTGTTCCAATTGCGTTAATGCCAAAGGAAACAAAGAATACAATAAAATTCCCAGGCCGCCTTCCATATTTGAAATACATTTCCAATATATGTATCCATAAATTAAACCAAAAAGGAACATGCCGATTAAAACAGCGGAAGGCCCCCCCGCTGCCCATAAATAAATGATCGGGCTCATTCCGGTATCGCCAGCGGTCCCTCGAGCCCTAAGGTTTATTAGATTCTTTGAGTCCATGATGAGGCCATCAGCGTATTTTTCCGGCCAAAGCATATACGGAATCATCAGCTTCATGTCCTGCAAGAATAACGTGCCTGAAAAATATTTTTCTCTACCGGGGATTTCATAAATAGTGGCGGCAGTAAATTCAAATGTAATGCCAGCCCTGTCCCAGATGTTTTCGCGTTGAATATCCTGCGGGTGAAAATATGTGCTATACAAACCTTCTTTTAGGTTATCCACTAACATGCTTTTTATTTGCTCATTTCCCATTCCCCCCACTATGAACGCCGCGCTTCGCATAGTATTCATAAGGGGGAAAAGAAGAAGAGCCAGGCCAGCGAAAACGACAAGATAACGTTTAATTTTGGCGGGATTATAAGCGTAATATCCCGCAAAAACGAGAAACACAACAATAGCAAACCATCTATATTGTGCTTTCAGAAACAAGTAGAGCACCATGAAACATGCCGCAATTCGGTACCATTTCAGAAAATGTTTTTTGTCAATTCCGGCCGAATTACTGGACAGAATAAAAACAGAAATCATTAATAGCGCATAAAATGCGTACTCGCTGGCTTGATCGGTAATCCAAAGAAAAGGGGTCGGGTCAGGCGCATAGATAGCCGCACGACTAAACAACCCCATTTGGTATGTCCGGATCCATTGAAGACTGGACAGCCCCAATAGAACCCACCACGCTATATGGAGACTTTTTATCCCCTTTGTCGAAAGGTCGGGTTTAGATAGTCTGCAGCAATGTTTACTGAAAACAGAAAGGCCAAAACATAGCATTAACGTGCCGATAAAAACCCAAAATTGAGCTTTAACATAAATTTCATTTAACCCCAATGCTTGTAACCCCAATGGAGAAGAAGAGCCTCCGAATAAATAACAAAGGGGCATAAAAACCGCAAAAAGTGACCAAAACAGCGGGAGAACTACCGGTGGGGAAACCAATGCATATGGAATCTTTTTTAAATAATACTTCGCAGTGAACCAACAAGTTGCCGCGATCCCCGTGGTCGCCAACGAGAACACCAACGATAATCCGATATCCATTTCCCTGGCCGCTAAACATATTAACATGGCGGCCATAAAAACACTAATTATGGGCGCCATTATCCAGCCAAGAGGAATACTCAAGGTCAACGGAGGCTTATCAAACGATTTACAAGGGATAGTTGTCACGATACACGTCTTTACGCAAAACTTAGCATGTTAATATTTTTTTATTAAAGAAATATGTCCCAGCATGAGCTTTATGACTTCATGATAGGAATATTTAGAGGAAACACAGCGCTCAAATCCAGCGGCGGCAATTTTTTCCCGCTCTTCCGGGTTCTCAAGGTAATAATTAACCTTCTTTAAAAGCTCCTGGTCTGAACTGAAGTATTCCGCCTCTTTCCCCTCCTCAAATAGAGCCAGATGTTCATCCGTGCGCTCAGCTAACATAAAACTTCTTGTTGCCGGGATTTCCACGCTTCTTTGTGTCTGCCTGTCCCGATTGATCTTCCGTAAAAAACCGAGATTGATGTCAAAAGCACAGACAGCCTTTGCATAGTCCTCTCCCCACAATGGTTTCCCTTCAATAACGATATTGTGATGCGGCTTCATTTTATTCCAGTTCGGGCCCCATATTCTAACCTTGACACCATGGTCCGCCAAAAACCGAATTGAATCGGCACGCTCCTGTTCATAGTCCCCGATAAAACCAACAGGCCCACCGAATATTTGCTTCTCATGATTTGTTAGCCGGTAAGGTTTGTGTGTTTCCGGATCATATCCATTAGTTACAAATCTTACATCCGGGCAACCCAGCGCTTTAAGCTCGGGAACGCCGTAAGTCTTTGTTGTAAAATAAATATCGTAATATTTCAATGATTTAAGAAAGCGATCCGTCTGATTATGCGGGCCAGCCATATCATCCGGCGAGTAGCCGACAATAATTGTTTTAGGCCTCAGATTTTTCACATACTGAAGTGTTTGAGGAAGTATGGTTAAAGCTTTGTCAAGCCATAAGATGTCACCAGGACCAGAGAGAAACAGATCTCTTATCGCAGTGTTTGCTCCGACCCAATCCAGGCCTTTTACTATTTTATTCAAAAGCCTCAACGCCAAACCATTTTGGCGTTTATGAATCCGTGCCGGCAAAGTGTCAACAGGAAAGGCTTTGTGCCCCATCCCCTGAAGGACGCGCATGCGCTGCAAACTCGTACTCCCTTCCCATAAAGGCCCAACGAATACAATTTTCATCGCCACTTCCTAATGTTTTGGGTTTTCCGCCTTTATATCAAAGACCCTCGTGAACACACAGCTTCCCGGCGACCCAGTCTCGGCAAGATTCCAAACCTTGATTCCCTGGCGGATTAAATTCCATAAAATTTTGCGGATTAAACTTTTTAATCCATGCACATACGGCCCGCATTCTCGCGCCTTAATATTTACGAATCCTGTGATTGATAAAAGACGTTCAAGACCATTGACATCAAAAGCCAGCTCATGCGTAAAATCACCATATCGAACCTTAAGCCCAAAAGGACTTTCGGCATTTATAGTTTGAAGAATAAGTATCCCTCCAGGGCGCAGTGCGCGACAGGCCCCCCCTAAGAATTCAAAAACTTCGTTTTTTGTGAAATGTTCAATAACATCAAACCCTGTAATAAGGTCAAAAGATTCCGGATGTTGCTGAAGGAAATCAAGAACATTTGCCTCAAAGACATTGCCCCAGATTCTTTTAGCTGTCGCCACTTGTTCGGGGCTGATATCAATTCCGGTTAAATTAGAATACCCCTTTGTTTTAAGCATATGCAGCAGATGTCCCGCCCCGCATGCCACATCCAGGCACTGTGCTTGCTTATTCTGCGGCAACCAGCCATTCAAATACGAAGCGGCGGCCTCCCCCCAGCGGACATAATCATCCTCGGATAGATTGGCGTACCCTGTCATGTGACTGGTGTATTTAGGATATATTTTTTTTCGATATTCAAATTGTTCCATAACGATCTCAAATATGATTATGATCCGATTAAACACTCTTTAAGGGCCTGTAAATAGCCATGCCCGAACATTAAATCCGGCTCCATATAATTGCCTTCTGCCCATTCATTCCAGGATTTAAGATATATGATTTTCTTTTGTGTCGGTTTATTCGCAACTGCTTTAAGAACTATCTCAACGTGTTTTTTAAAAAGCTCAGGAGTAGAACCATGTAAAACATACCCTTTCTTTCCACTTCTGGGGGTATGGTCCCAATTGGGAAAAATTGACGGAATAACTTTTTCAGAATAATCTTCAGGTCCGGAAAAGAATTTAATAGCATCCTTATAGTTATACCTTACCAGTTCTCTAAAGACTTTTCGCTTTATCTTCTGAATTGTTGATATCCCATATCTAGGCGGATGTGAAATTCTAATAATATTTACCGAGTCATATCCTTCATTTATTAATGGATCAATCGCAGGCAAATCGGATGTTTGGGCGACAAAATAAACACCCTCCAATCCATTTTTAACCGCAAGATTTTGCCAACAATCAATAAATTCTTTTGGATTAGGAAGATGGCGTGGGTTAAAAATCAAGAATAATGGTTTATTTTCAACTCTAATATACCGATGATCCGATAAAGCCGGCAGAATTTCATAAAAATGTTGCTCGTGGTCCTTCAATCCGGGATATTCCTGCTTAATTAAAAGTTTTTGCCCTTTTACCCCATAGTCAATTCCTTGCCAGGAGCTATTAGCCCACGCCAAACAAAATGGATAATCCGGTTCCCCACTCTTTAGCACTTCCTTGAAAGGCCTATCTAAAAGTCTTTTGCCATTTCCAAACCAATAATGCCAATAACAAAAGCCCTCTATCCCGCATTCCCGCGCCATATCAGCCTGTGCTTGCCTGGTTTCGGGCACACGCAAATCATAATAACCCAAATCAGCCGGGACACGCGGTTGATAGTGACCTTTAAATAAAGGTTTGGCTTTTCCGACGTTAGTCCATTCCGTAAAACCCTTCCCCCACCAAATATCGTTTTCCGGAATAGGATAATACTGTGGAAGATAGGCCGCAATAACTCTCGCTTTGTTTTCCATTATCGGGTGCTCTTATAATTTTAGCAGTTATAGACTAATTGCTTTTTGCTATGCACGCGAACTTAAGATATTTCATATCAGCAAAAAGATGAAAAGTCGCATGATTAAACAAGGCCATCTCGTAAACCGCCTTGGACTTGCAGTTATAGGCGATTGGGGGCCAGATGTGTACCGACCTCCCGGCAGACTCTGCGAACCGACAGAGCCCTGCAACCACCCCATGGGACAGGTTTTTAACCGGTGTATCCCATAAAAACCACTTTGTTTACGCACAACAAACCCGAAAGAGTTAAACATACGCTTAATGCTTTTTCGAGCAAAGAACTTTAATGTGTTTTATCTCATGTTTATTTCTTCTGTAAAATTGCACATAGCACAGGGCCTCTATTTTTGGGGATTAATAAATCCCGATTATTTCTAACCCAAAAATACCGCATTTTTGCAAATATTAATTTAACAAATTCTGCTTTTTTTAATATCTTTTTAATTCCGCACTCTCTATTAAATACTGTTGTGGTTTTGTCAATCACTGTTCCATCCCTATCAAATACTGGTGGGGTAATTGGGATTGCAATTTTTCTTAAATCCACCCATGTTGTATGCCTGGAATAATATTTCTTGAAATCTAAAAAAGACACATTCATATTCAATTTTTCAGCAAGATGCGTAATAGATTTTTCGCTTAACCACCAACAATGAACTGGCGGCAGATCTGTAGCCCAAAGCACGTCTGATGGATAAAAAGATTTGTTAGGTGTTGTCAAAACAATTTTTCCATCAGATTTTAAAAGTTTTCTTAAATTTTCCATAAAGCCATAAATATCGTTTAGATGCTCTATCAATTCAGTAAATATTATCACATCATATTCATTTTCATGGTTGACAGCATATTTAAACAAATCTTCACATATGTAATAATTTCCATAATCTTTTATCGCTCTATTTACAGCTTCTTGAGAAATATCTAAGCCTTGTGAATTATAACCCGACTTATTTAAAGAGTAAGTCAAATACCCCAAACCACAACCAATTTCCAAGATTTTGGCTGGAATTAAAGCGTTTTTGGTAATTTGCTTTAAAGATTCTTTAACCCCCCAATAAACATCTTCTGATTCAGCCAAATAATCTAACGGTTTTTTTTTAGTTTTAACAGCCGTAGAATATCCCCAATAACGATTATACCATCTGACCGCTGGACCATTTTTATAGATTAAATCATAAATCTCATTCCCTTCAACGCGAGGCATGGAAAAGGAAGTGTCACAAGAAGAACAATAATAAATATCAAAAAAAGACGGAATTTGATACCCTGGATAGTTTTTATATTTTAATGTTGCTGATTCTAAACATAAATGACAATTTGTATGGTTTTCTGATGGGTTCATAATTTATTTTTTAGATATGATGTGTCATAAAATAAGTACGGGGCAGCTGTGTAAAATCTCCTTGCCCCATCTTAGGATTGTTTTATAATTATCGAGCAATAATTTTTCCAGTCATTGCCTGAGTTAAATACCGCATCAAACCCCCTTTGATTGTGCCATTTGAAAAAATAAACTTTTTTGGATGTAGCAAAACAAACAAGCCCAATTTAAATGCAGAGGGAATATCACTACCGGGCACTTTCAGATTATACCCAGAGATATATGCCAGAAACATTGCCCAATTTGACTCACTCCAGGATAATTTGTTCTCTTGAGCAAAATGACTTTGAATCACATTGAAAATTTTATAAATATTTGAAACGCCAAGGTTGTAAGTGCCGGCCAAAAACGAAAAGACATATAAAACATTTTTAAATGATTGATTCACTATGTGTTGTTTTATAAATTCACCGGCCAATTCCTCATTAATATTTTTAGCATGTGGCTCCGCGCATATTGTCTGAATAACCGATTTAACATCTGATTGTTTTATCCAAGAATTCGCACTTATGCTTTGAATAAAATCAAGCAATCGCGCTATTGCTGATTTTTCTTTGACATCAAGGACCTGTTTGATTAGTTTTTCAGCCTCAATAAAAGAGCCCTCTTTAAAAGCCGGATCATTAAGCAAACTGTCAATATGATTTTCAAGTTCCGAAACTGATCGTATCCGATTTAAAACAAAACCCGGCAAAATATCATTCCACTCAGGAAGATCGTAAACGGCCGTATTCAAATATATTACAGGCACCCGGCTTAACATGGCCTCTAGACCAGCCGTTGTGAAATAGTTTATCATCAGGCAGATATCGCTTGCTTCAAGAGCTTCGTCCAAAGTCGCTGATTCCAAAAGCTTGAGATTTGCAAGGTTTAGTTCAGTTAGTTTTCTGTAAAGCTCATAATAATCATAACTCCGATGGGGTTTGATGATAAACTGTAAATCCTGCCGTGATTTAATTAATGTAATAAGCTCATTAATTGTTTCACGGTGTTTCCGGGGGTTTGCTATCGGAGTGTAGAAGCCCGTATTTATCGCAGTTGTTAATATCAAAATTGTGGATTTATTTACCGGTATCCCTATGCGTTTCTTTGCCCTATTTTTAAACTCACTTTCGTTGGAACGCGTTTTCTGAAGATATTTATTTAATTTTGGCTCATATCTAATCGAACCTATTTTTTGTAGCCTGGCCTCATTAATGCCGTACGATTTTAGAGCATTAAAACCGATGTCAGACCACACCAAAAGCGAATCGGCATCTCCCACCCCGCCTCTAAAGCCAATTTTATGCCCTAGTCCTTCATGCACAAGCCCCACAGTATGAATACCTTTTTTCTTTGCCAATCGCACAAGAACGCGTTCTATAGTAAACGCCTCATGTCCGAATATTATTAAGGAGGGCTGAAGGACATCAAGAAATGTTGAAAAAACATTCCCACACTTAACCGCAAGTCCTATTTCATCCCATATGCGTTGAAACTGAAACTTGAGGTGGGGGTTTGCAAAAATTTCAGGATAATGGCCCTGGTATTGTTCAACAGACTCACAAAAACCGATCCAGGATGATTGGAGTTCAAGGTTTTTATTTTTTTCATCTTTGATTAATGGGTTACACAAAAAATCGCTTTGACTAATTGCAAGGGACTGCCATCCCAGCAAATCATTTATAATGTTCTTAAGAGTCTTATATTCAGCTTCATCCATACCGCCACTTACAACAAGCGCGACTTTTGCTGCTTTAACATCCATTTTGTTAGAGGCAATTATTTTTACTGAACCAAAAAAACGGCGACCCTTTCTTATAACACCCTCGGAAAGCGGATATTTTGATTCCAGTTTGTCAATTTGAATGCCATATTTATCTGCCAACCAAAATAATATTGCCTGGGAAACAGATCTTACGGCCCGATGTGTTGGGAAAGGTCCACAACGAATAACTCCGATTTCTGGCAAAAAGTATCCCGATATTCTATTAATATGATTCTTTTGAAATATTTTTTCATAAACAGTCCTTGCATTCAGGCAGGCCTCCAAAGGATAAACCATATCTTGTCTGGCTGCATCCAATAAAGAAAATCCTTCATATTCTGTACTTGCAAGGTTTTCATGCCACCAGGTCCCTGAAAGATCATTTGCTATTCCAGAATTCCTTTCAATATCAGTTGGCCCCAAAAAGTCCCATTCATCGACAAAGCTGATATTCCGCCTTTCCAGTTCGCATGCTACAACGACATCTCCCGTAATCGGCTGCATTTGTTCAAGCAATAGCGGTTTCTTATCCAAAACATATTGCAATTGTGAAATATCTGTAAAATATAAAAGTTCCATTATGCGATGCCCGCTCCCGGCCAAACTTTTGTTATTGGTTTTTCAGGGAAAATATTTCCAATGATGTTTTTGGCGGCTTTTCGTATATCCGAAGAGGTTAAATATTGTATTCCCATGCTTGTGGCGATACATATACCCGTTGTTCCCAGGACTATCAGCAAATTAACTTTTGATTTTTCACAAGGCAGATATCTATTGGCAATTAGAAGCGCTGTAACCAAAAACATCAAAGGCCACACAAGCGGATACACTGTTTTTTGAAGCAATTCTTTCGCGGACATATTAAAAAACCTTATTAAAATACAAAAAAAGTATATAGTTGGAATTACGGTTGCAATCAACTTAAATGCCGCAAAAGACAATAACCCCCAGAATGAATAAGTAGTCAGTATTCCCAGCCAGTATATTATGGGTTGAATTGTGGAAGTTATATACACCTCTTTAAGCCGTACTTTTGCGGTAAGGATCATACTTGCTGTGTACGAGATAAAGGATAAAGTCGCGATAAGTGAAAACAATCTTGCTAAGGCGACACTGTTGCTGTAGTTTGTCCCCACCCACGACAGAATAAAGGGCCTGGCAACAAGAGCAAGAGCTATCGTCGGGAGAACAACAAGAGGCGCTGAAAGCGAAACTAACTGAAGAGAGAACCTTTTAAGACCTTCCTCATCACCATTCCCCACAAAGTGGTTGGCCCTGACCACAAATGGGGAGAAAAGGATGCCGTAAACAGACCGGAACAAAGTAGCAAAAGCAAAGGCAATGGAATAAATGGCAACTTTCTCAATACCTAAAAACTTACCAATGGCCATTTGATCAAGTTCATAAAAAAGAATCCATACAACCATCACATACAGCCCTGAATAGGCGAGACCATTGGCTTTCTTATAGATATCTGCGTTAAAAGCAATAGATTTGAACAATTGTTTTAAATCATAACCATATTTTCGTTTAGCCAGCCATAAACATACACCGACCGCAATAAGATTAAGGGATTGAGAAAAGAAAAAATAAGGGACAATCCGGTAATCCCCGCCTCCAAAGAAATAAAAGACCGAACTTATAGTGATAATACTCGCGAAAAGAGATATGCGCTGGTTTATATAACTCTCCAAACGTATATCAAAAATCATAGCCGCCATGCGCTGAAGAACGGTAACGGGAGCGAACCCAGCAAGTATAAGCAAAAGATTTGATGCCGTGGAAATCTTTCCGGGAGCAGATAATCCTTTAATCAATACCTGGGGGTGATAGCCCAGGTAACAGATCGCAGAGGAGCAAAGCAACGTGAACCCGAGCAGCACGAATATTCCAAAACCGATATACCGCATCTCCTCGGCTCGTTCTCCTTTCGCATAACATTCCGCCGCATACTTTTGCCCCGCCCTTAAAAAGCCCAAATCGGCATAACTAAAAAAAAATGTTACCGACAAACAAACAGCATAAATACCGTAGGTTGAGGGGTCTTTCGTCAGGTATGGTGTTACAATGAACAGTGAAAGGAACCGCAGCAGAAAGGCCGCCCCCTGCCAGAAATATATTTTCAAATATTTTGACGTATACATATTCCCCATTTATGTTTTTATATTACACCAGTTTTATTTCAATTTTCTTGTTGTAACCGTTATACAAGGGGAACGTCCAGGGTATGCCAACTTTATGTCTATACAGACCCATTTTAATCGATAATCTTTGATGCAACAATACTGTGTTCCCCCCTTAGTAGCGGAATCCCGCGTAGAACGGGGTAACACAATCTGGACTGCGCCCCGTTTGCGAGACAGTTTAAGCCCATTTTTGTGTAGGGCTTGACCGGTCTCATTTTGACCCGCCTTTTTCTTCAAAACTATCCGGGCTGATATAACCCAAAGACGAATGGCGCCGCTTTCTGTTATAGAC